>JAKJFL010000297.1:0-4830 GCA_022704935.1 Candidatus Rifleibacteriota bacterium | reverse complement strand
GCCTCCGTTCTTCACCCGCACCCGGCAGATGCCGCAGGTGCCACGGCCGCCGCACGATCCCGGCAACAGGAACCCTTCGCCCCGCACGGCGGCAAGCAGGCTCTGGCCACCCGAAACAGTCCGTATTTCGTCTTCGCCGAGACGGAGGGGGACGTCGGGCCAGCGGCAGAGACATTTCTGCACGAACAGGATCAGCAGGCAGAGGCCGCCGACCAGTCCGTCGATCAGCAGGACAGCGATGAGAAGCTCTCCGAATGGCCCGGTCGGCATCAGCCCCCCACTCCGGCCAGACAGCCGAACGCTAGCGCCATGAGCGAGGCGAGCGTCATCACGATGCCGACCGGTCCCAGGGCCGCCGGAGGCCGACAGAAGATCAGGTGACGCCGCAGCCCGCCCATGAGGAGGATCGCCAGCGTCCA
Source organism: Candidatus Rifleibacteriota bacterium (assembly GCA_022704935.1). Classification (GTDB taxonomy): domain Bacteria; phylum Muiribacteriota; class Ozemobacteria; order Ozemobacterales; family Ozemobacteraceae; genus MWAR01. Next base: position 4,411 of record JAKJFL010000297.1, on the reverse strand, counting down.
GCCGATGCCGCTTCCCAGCGAATACAACAGCGTTTCGGCGAACCCGTATTCCCGGAACGAGGCGAACAGGGAAACGCCCAGGATCGCGCAGTTCACCGCGACCAGCGGCAGAAAGACACCGAACGCGGCGAAGATGCGCGGGGCGAAGCGATCGAGAAACAGTTCCAGAACCTGGGTCAGCGCCGCGATCACGAGCATGAACGCGAGGATCTGCATGTATTCTATTCGATATGGAACAAGAACATACCGCATGAGCAGCCAGTTCAGCATGGCGGTCACCGTCATCACGAACGTGACCGACACGCCCATCGCCGCCGCCAGCGCAGGCTTTCGGGACAGCGAGAGGAAGGGGCAGAGACCGAGAAACCCTGTCAGCGCTATGTTTCCCGTGAACACCGAACTCAGGAACAGGCCGGTCAGCGAGCCGCTCATACGCCGCCTCCGTTTCCGGACGCGGGCGTGTCGGCCCGAGAGCAGCCACAGGTGCCGCCGCTTCCCTGTTTCGTTCCGGTGCCTCGCAGATGCCGGAAGAGGGCGAGCATCAGAGCGAGCGCCAGGAAGGCACCAGCGGGCCTCTGGAAGAAAGCGCAGGAGGGATACCAGGCCGGCGCGATATCGTATCCCATCACCCGCCCTGTGCCCAACAGCTCGCGTGAAGCCGCGATCGCGACCAGAACGGTGCCGTAGCCGAGAGCTGCGCCAAGGGCGTCGGCCAGAGCCATTTTTGGAGATCGGAGCGAGGCACATGCCTCGATTCTCCCCAGGATGATGCAGTTCGTGATGACGAGACCGACATAAGGCCCCAGTTCGCCCGCGATCGCCGGTGCATGGAGCCGGAGCAGCTTTTCGAGCAGAATGACCGGCGTCGAGATGAGAAGAAGCGAGGTGATGATCCGGTATGTCGGGGGAATGCGCCGGCGGAGAAGAGAGACGATGAGGGCGCTGAGCAGCAGCGTTACGGTCACGATCCCCGCCATGACGGCAGCATATCGCACGGCCGTCGTCACGGCCAGCGTAGAGCAGATTCCCAGCACCGAAACGAAGATGGGATGATGCTCTCCCAGTCCTGCCCGGAACAGTTCCCAGGCTTCACTGCGTCTCTGCACGGTGATCTCGTTCCCGTTCATCGCCTGATCCGTTTCATCGCTTCGTTCACGATCTGAACGACGGCCGCGCAGGATATCGTGGCGCCGGTGATCGCGGCAACCTCTCCCAGATCGGGATGGGCAGTGCCGGTGGCAAGACGAACCCCGGAGGTGGCAGAAAGGCCGGCGAACGGTCGTTCAAACTCCGGATCGGCGATCCGGGTACCGAGTCCCGGCGTTTCCCCCTGGGCAATGACGTTGACGTCGGCGAGCAGCCCGGTTTTGCGGTCGAACGCGACGAGCAGGCGGATTTTCCCCCACATCCCGTTGCCTTCCTGCTCGCAGAGCACCAGGTCGGGCCGACGACGGGCGCGGAACAAGCCGTCATCGGGGCCCTGCGCCGGGATGAACTCGGCCTGGAACGCGGCTGCAAGCCGATCCGTGCTTTCCGGTCCCGAAGCGGTTCCAGCCGCTGGAGGCAGGGAATCGACGAGTCCCGGGGCCAGTTCGAGAGCGCGCGCCATGAATTCGGGCGAGACTCCCGGCGGCGGCCGGAGGAGGATGTCGCCGCCCGACATGACGACCGTGCAGATCGCTGCCAGAACGAGAACGAAGCCGATCTCGCGAAGTTGTTTCATGCAGCCGTTCCTTCTCCGGAGGCCCATCTGCGGGCGCGCCGGCCGATGACGACGGTGTCGCCGAGCGGCGTCAGGACGTTCACGAGCAGAAGGGCTGCGAACGCAGGCGGAACGACGCTTCCGGACGTCCGGAGCAAGACATACATCATTCCATATACAATTCCGGCAGGGAGGCGCATTTCCGGAGTGCGTGGCAGGGAATACACGTCCAGGCCGGCGGCGGCCAGGGCGGGAAGAAGTCCGGCTCCCTGCAGCATCGCGATGACGCCTGCATCACCCCGAAGGCCGACTGCGACGGTTGCCGCGACGATCAGCCCGACACCTGTTCCCATCGGCCATCTCCCATCAAGAGCGCGGGCACGCAGGAGGAGAAACAGGCCGCACAGGGCGACGAGAAACGAGGCCTCCCCGGGCAGGACCGGCATATCCGCCAGAAGGGCATGCGAGAGGGTGAATGCACCGGGCGAGAGCGGACAGGCGGGGCCGAAGCACGTCCAACTCGAAAGGCCGGCGACCGGGCCGGGCCCGGGCATCATCGCCGCTTGTTCCAGAAGAGCCGGGTATCCGGTCCCTACGAAGACGACGGCCACCGCAAGCGGATTCACGAGGTTACGACCATACCCGCCGAACAACTGCCGTGCGACGATTTCTCCGAATCCAGCACCCACGGCAGGCACCCACCAGGGAATTGCCGGCGGGAGGGCCAGGGGGAGCATAGACCAGATCAGGCAGCCGCGCGCAGAGACGGATGCACCTCGAAGACGGCCTCCGACCAGCGCAGTCAGTTGCCCGGCGGCAGCGGAGACAACGCACAACGCAACGGTCCGCCAGCCGTAGGCAGCCGCGGCAGTCAAAAAAAGAACCAGCGTATATATTAACCAGTATTTTTCGAAATCAGCTCTGAACCCACGCCCGTTCACGACGTCCGCCCCTTGTTCCCGAATCCGGCACGCGTTGCGGCGAACACATCGGCGAGAGGCAGGCCGGCCGGACAACCGGACTCGCAGGTGCGACACAGACCGCAGCGCATAAGCCCGATCGAAGCCGCCTCGGCCTCATCGGCATCGTGGAGAATCGCGTGGAACAGAATGTTCGGCAACAGGCCGCGCGGACATGCCTCGACGCAGGCGAGGCAGTTGATACAGCGCGGATGTTCGGTCATGTTGCGCGATTATAGCCGCATCTTCCACCCGGGATCAAGATCGTTGATCGCACACACCCAGACAATGATATACTCTGCATACCTGATGAAAGGATGTCCGACACGATGAGCACGTATCGAAGCAACAGTCATTCCATGCCAGTATTTCTGTCTGGCCTCGCCATCCTCCTCCCCCTTTCAGCACGAGTCTCCCAGCTTCTCTCCGAGCCGCTCACGATCGGAACCAGGGGCCAGCAGGGCATCTCCTTCATCTCCTGCGGGCAGGCGCCCTCGCAATGATCACCGACATTATCCTGATCCTGCTTGTCGGCCTCGTCAGCGGCATCATTGCCCGCAGTCTCGGGCAGCCCCTGTTTCTCGGGTATATTTTCGCCGGCGTCATCGTCGGTCCCCATACAGGCGGCGTGACCGTTTCCGACATTCCGCAAATCGAGCAGCTCGCGGATATCGGCGTCGCCCTGCTGCTGTTTTCCCTCGGTCTCGAATTCTCGGTGAAGGATCTTTTGCCCATCAAGGGCGTCGCGGTCTGGGGAAGCCTGCTCCAGGTAGCCCTGACCTTCCCGGCCGGCTGGTTGCTAGGTCTCGCCGCCGGCTGGTCGAACACAGCGGCACTTTGGTTCGGCGCGGCCATTGTCTCGTCGAGCACGGCCGTCATCCTGAAGACGCTGACGGATCGCGGACATCTGCGAGCCTTGTCGGGAAGGGTCATGCTGTGCATGTCGATCGTCCAGGATCTGACGGTCATTCCGATCATGATCCTCCTCGGAAACCTCATGAAATCCGGCATGAACCTGGGAAGCGCCCTGATGCCGGTCGCTTCGACCGCGGGCTTTCTAGTGCTCATGAAGCTGGTGGGAACCCATATCACCCCGCGATGGCTCCGATTCATCGCACGCTGGAACTCCCGCGAGCTGTTCATGCTGTCGATCATCGGCCTCGGCCTGGGGCTCGGGTACATCACCCACATCGCCGGGCTCTCCCTCGCCTTCGGCGCGTTCATCACCGGCCTGGTGCTGAACGAGTCCGAGTACGGTCACAAAGCCCTGTGCGAGATGATCCCCATCCGGGATCTCTTCAGCCTGCTGTTTTTCGTTTCGGTAGGGATGCTGCTCGACCCAGCCCTGCTGTGGCATCATTTCGGCGTGATTCTTCTCCTCGTGGTGGGTGCATGCGGAGGGCGCGGCATCCTACTCGCCGGAATCACCGCCCTTTTCGGCTATCGCCGCATCATTCCCATCGCCGTGTTTTTCGGCATGCTTCCCATCTCGGAAATCGCCTTCGTCGTCATCCGGACGGGACTCGCCGACGGCGCTATAACTCAGGAAATATATTCTATAATATTAAATACCGTCATCCTCTCGATGTTGTTTGGTCCTTTCGCAGCAAGCCTTGCCGCCCCATTTTACGGCCAACTGCGAAAGCTCTTGCCCGAGCATGGCGTGACGACGATCAATCTTCCGGAAGAGCCGCTCCAGGATCACGCCATCATCGCCGGCGGCGGAATGCTGGCGCGGTACGTCGCCGCG
>JAKJFL010000296.1:0-4838 GCA_022704935.1 Candidatus Rifleibacteriota bacterium | reverse complement strand
AGCCCAGGGCGAGCGGAAGTTTTGTATTCTTCATGATTCAATATCAATGGTTTCAATACCCTGCTGGGGGAACGGCGACTGGCTGCTGCCAGACATTTGGATCGGAATACGTGGGATTCGAGGAGGGCCATGAGGATATCGCGGGCGTATCGAAAACGCCCTGCAGCTGAATGTATCTCGCGTAGGCATACCCGTATTTCTGCGGCTGGGAAGCGGACTGCACGTAATACCAGTCGCCGTAACGCCCGAGGATGTACAGCGGTTCGCCGCGGATGACGCTGCCGATGACGTTGCGGTCACGGTTGCGGCTCGAGCCGAACCCCGGATCGGCCCTGAGATTGAGATTCGTCAAAGGCACGCCTGACGTGCCGGTGGGTCGCGCCTGACGATAGACCCAGGCCGTGCCGTCCCAAGCGGGGGCGAGCGAGCCTGCCGGAGTCTGGTAATAATAGCCGGGGCCCGTCACTCCGGCCGGATTCCAGGGGCGATAGGCCGAGTAATAGGCGGGATCCTGGGATGGGAGGTAATACGGCAGGTAGCCCGGATGCATCGAAGGATGGAACGTCGGAGAGAGTATATACGGAGAAATGACGCCGACATTCTGCGAGACGACACCGTATCCGTACCACGTCGGTATCACATACCGCCTGGCCGCTTCGCCCGCGAAGGGCAGAGAGAGAATGATGGCGGCGGCAAGAAGCAGCCTGAGAGCGTTTCTTCCCGATGTCTTCAAGGGTGGTATCCTCCCTCGTTCCACGTGGCTGACAGCACGCAGAGTGGTTATGCGTATGGTAACACGGAAATCACCTGAGATATTTGACAAAATTCATCCCGGGATTTTAAAGTGGAAGAACCGGGGATTCATCCCCGCTGATGCTATCCAAGATGGATAGCTTTTCAATAGATCGCCGGGACCTCGTGTTCCGGCGATCCACTTTCAGGGATGGAAAAGCCGGATACGCAGGAGTCGGAAGATGGATCGAACGGAAATGAAATCCTGCCCGGAATGCGGAATGGCTGCTTCCGATCGGCAACAATTCTGCCGCAGGTGTGGTTTCGAATTCCCGCCGGAATCGCTCGCCGAGGAACGGACCCTTCGGGCAGCCATTCCCGAGAAAGGAATGGGATCCTGCATCACGAGTGCGTTAAGGATTGCCTTCCTCCTCTTTCTTGTCGGCATCGTGATCGCGATCATCCCTACCAGGCGAACGCCCCGCGGGCCTTCTCGCGAGAAAGCCTGTTATGCGAATATGCGCGTTCTGCTCGGCGCCCTCGAAATGTATAACATGGACAGTCCAGTCATGCAGAAAACCATGAACGACCAGGTCATCAAACGTCTGACTGACGGAAACTATCTGAAAGGCGAGCTCGGCAGACCCGAAGCGGGATGCAGATACACCTCCACCGGCGACATGACGGGAAAAGGCAGAATCCGCTGCGATGTGCACGGAACCGTCGAAAGCGAAGATCAGGACAGATAGGACGTTCATTCACGCTTCGCGTCGACATTTCCGAAGCGATCGGGTAAAGTGGAGGAACGATGAGCGACCAGAACCATGAGGGGAAATTCTGTCCCGAGTGCGGCATTTCGGCCGCTGACCGCCAGCAGTTCTGCCGGCAGTGCGGGTATGAATTCCCGCCGGAAGACGTCGGGGAAGAGCGGAACCTTCGTGCGGCCATCGCCGAGGAGAGCGGGCCATCCTGCATTGGCGGCGTTTTGAAGGTGATCGGTTTTTGCATCGTTCTCGGAATAGTCCTGGGGATCGCGGGAAACATGAGCAGTTCCCACCGATACCGGGGCCAGGCACGTGAAAAGGCATGCTATGCGAACATGCGGATTCTTCTCGGTGCGATCGAGATGTACAACATGGACAATGCCGTGATGTTGAAATCCGTACTGGACGACACCGAGCAGCGCCTGATTTCCGCCAAATACCTCAAGAGCAAGCTGTCGAAGCCAGAATCGGGCTGCGCCTACTCGTCCACGGGAGATCTCACGTCTTTCGGAAAAATCAAATGTGACATCCACGGGACGGTCGAGTGATGAACGAACGCTGGCAGCGACTCGAGGCGACGCTCGACCATCTCGACCGGCATCTCGTCGGCCGCGTCGAACCGAGCCGCCTGCTCGAACTCGGGGCCCTGTATCAGGAGACCCTGAGCGATCTCGGCCGCGCCCGGACGATCGGTGACGAGCGTCTCCAGCGGTATCTGAACCGTCTCGTTGCCCGCGCATACTCGCACATCTACAGGCGGAACGACGATTCGATACTGTTGAGCGGCCTCGATTTCGTTCTCAGGCGGTTTCCGATGCTCGTCCTTGAACGGGGCCATTTCGTCATCACGGCGCTTCTGATCTTCCTGTTCTCGTCGATCATCGGATTTTTGTGCGTCAGCGCCGATTCAAAGCTGATCGACCTCGTGGTTCCCCAGTCGATGAGGAGCTCGATCACCGCCGATCTCGCCCAGGGAAAGGTCGGCCGAGACATGACCGACGAGTCGCGCGTCCAGGTGTCGAGCTTCATCATGACGAACAATATCAAGGTCTCGTTCTATGCCTTCGCCTTCGGTTTACTGTTCGGCGTCGGGACGATATATATAATGATATATAACGGATTGCTTCTAGGGGGCCTCGCCTCGGTCTATCACGACGCGGGCCAGGCCGTCGCGTTCTGGTCATTGATTCTGCCTCACGGCGTGATCGAACTGCCGTGCTGTTTCATCGCGGGCGGGGCGGGTCTCATTCTCGGATATGCGCTGGTCGATCCGGGGCGGCACGAGCGGTTCGACTGGCTCGCGCACGAAGGCAGGACGGCGGCGAAGCTCGTCGCCGGCGTCGTGCCGATGCTCGTCATCGCGGCCCTGGTCGAGACGTGGGTGACGCCGGCGCGACTTCCGATTCCGGTGAAATACCTGGTCGCGGCGGTCCTGCTTCTGGCGACGGTGGTCTATCTGACGTGGCCCGCCCTGTTTCAGAGTTTCGAGCGGAGTTTCAGGCGCAGGTAGTTCGCGAGGAGCGAGGTGCACAGCTTTTCCGGCGGAATGAGGAGCGTGCCGACGCCGAGAAGCTCGAGATCTCTGTGGGCCGTTTTCACCCGCGCGAGCGTGTCGCGCGCCACGATGCTCTCCCAGGCTCGATCGAGCGAGTCGGGACTTCCCGACAGACTCGCGGCGAGGGTCGGATGGAAGACCGAGACGACGACGGGAAGATGCTTGCGCAGGAGGATGGGCACGTCCTTAGTCAGCCGTGCGGCGGCTTCCCCGGTGGTGAGATCGGTCAGGATGATCAGCAGGGAACGCTTGATGCGGCGCGCCATGAGATACCGGAACGCCGCGCCGTAATCCGACTCGGTGCGCTGAGGCTGGACGGCTGCGAGCTGGGACATGACGAGGTGGAGCTGGCGTTTCCCCTTCGCCGGCGGCACGAACCGGATCGGGCGGTCGGTGAAGGCGAGAAGGCCGGCGTTGTCGCCGTTGCGGATGACACGCTGAATGAGCAGGAGAGCCGCGTCGACGGTTGCGTCGAGCATCGTTCCGCGCGGCAGCGGCGCGCCCATCGTCCGGCCGCAGTCGAGCATAACGAGGACCGACTGGTTCACTTCCGACTGGTATTCCCGGGAAATCAGCTTGTGACGGCGAGCTGTCGCCTTCCAGTCGACCCGGCGGAACTCGTCGCCCCGCACGTATTCACGAAGGCTCTCGAAATCGGTGCCGTTGCCGCGCCGCCGCTCGCTTTTGAGCCCGGTCTCGACGAGATGGCTGCGCCGCACGCGGAGCTCGAACCGGGCGACGTTCTTGATGTTCGGATATACATCGATCGGCATTTCACAGGGGACTTCCCGTTGGCGGACGATCAGCTCGAGACGGCCACGGAACCGGATCGAAACGTTGCCGAACGAGAATTTGCCGCGTCTGGGCGGCACGACGCGATACCGGACCTCGGCACGGGTGCGCGGTTCGAGGGTGATCACCAGCGGCTCGCCGGGCGTGCTGAACGACTCGGGCGGCGCGTCGAGCAGCGTCACTTCGAGCTTCTGGAACGACTGGTTTTCGACCTGCAGGATCACGTCGTTCGATTCGCCGATCGACAGCTTGTTCGCGACGATCCGTTTCACGTCGACGAGAGAGGCTTTCGGCGTGAGCCGGTTGTCGGCGGCGACGAGCAGCAGGACGAAGAGGTTCCAGACGGCCAGGATGGCGACGGCCAGCATGTGTGACGTCGTCACCATGAGCGGAAGCGTGCCGCACAGCAGGAGCAGCACGACGCGGGTCGTCACCAGTCCGGAGTTCATCTGGGCACTTTCACCTGTGCGAGAACGTTCTGGAGGATCTGGTCGGGCGTGGCGCCCTCGATCTCGGCTTCGGGCTTGAGGATGATGCGGTGCCGCAGAACGGGAGGGGTCATGGCCTTCACGTCATCGGGCGTCACGAACTCGCGGCCTTCCATGAGCGCTCGGGCCTTGCTCGCGAGGAAGAGGGAGATGTCGGCGCGGATTCCGCCGCCGACGAGCAGGTCGCTCCAGGTGCGGGTCAGCCGCACGATCGAGGTGATGTATTCCATTACCGGCTGCTTGGTCTGTATCTGGCGGAGGGCGTCCTGGCAGGCGACCAGTTCCTCGGGGGTCGTGACGGTCTGGAGGCCTGCTTCCTCGAGTCGGTCGGGGCGGAAGCCGGCTTCGAATTTTTCGAGGATTGCCGTCTCGGCCGCCGCACTGGGATAGTCGATGAGGACCTTGAAGAGGAAACGGTCGAGCTGGGCTTCGGGAAGCGGATACGTTCCTTCGTATTCGAGAGGGTTCTGCGTCGCCAGCACCATGAAGACGCGGGGAAGCGGGAAG
>JAKJFL010000295.1:0-4859 GCA_022704935.1 Candidatus Rifleibacteriota bacterium | reverse complement strand
CAGCGAAGGACGGCGATATCGTCCTTGCGGGCGGGAAGGAATACCAGGCGTTCTTCATTTCTTCGGGAACGCTGCGGCGGACAGGTGAAACAGGCTTGCGCATCAAGGGCGGTCTTGCCGTTCGATATCTCGATTTCTCGAAGGTTGAGCATTCCATCTTCAAAGGCCCTGTTACCACCAAGGAAGATCGGTTCACCATCGTCTGGGATCCCGCATTCGGAGTCTTCGATCCGGACGCCCATAAACGAGGTCTCAGGGTGCACCTCGGAACCCGAAGAAACATCTGGAAAAGTGAGCCATATCAATGAGCGGCTGGATGATCTGCGTTTTGCGGAAATATACCAAACGATGTGCATTTGCCATGATCGAGTTGGTGGCCGCCGTTGCCGTCCTGGCCCTGGGTCTGCTTCCCCTGCTCTGGATGCTGGCTTCTTCCCATGGAAGCACGCGTGAGACGATCGAAGAATTCATCGGAACGAACATCGCCACCGAGGTGATGGAAAGCATCCAGGCGCTCCCCTACGAAACCCTTGAAGAGATGGAAGACGTCAGGCTGGATGATGCCGGTGCCGTGCCGCCGTCGGCCGGCAAACTCGGCTTGAACATTCAGCGCATCACGAAGGGATTCAAAATTTTCCTTTCGCTCAAAAAAATCGACCTTCGGGATGACCTTCCCGATTGCGGGAATCTCCCGTCAGAGCGTTTTCCGCGAGCCGTCAAAGATAGAACGGCCATCGAAGCGCAGCCGTTTCTGATCGACGTGCGGGTCGAATGGGGACTCGGGGCGCCGAGTGAATGCGTGCGTCTGGTGACCCTGAAGGGATGTTATTGATGTTCGCGAAATGTCCCGTGAACGGTCCTCACCGCCGACGGACCGGATTTTCTCTCGTGGAAATACTGATCGTCACTGGACTTTCGGTGCTCGTGATCATGTACGTCTCGTTGATTTTGTCTCGGTATTTCTCGGGCGAAAAGAAGGGTTTCGAAAGCTTGTCGCTCCTCCAGGAGGAAGGAAGGTTTCTCAGCTTTCTGAAACATGATCTGCGGACGATCATCATCGCTGGGGACGATCAAATTCCTGCTCCGGAGCTCCTGATCGACGATAAAGGAAAAACGACCACCGGCTTTGGTTTTTCCAAGGTGGATACGGCCGATGAGTTCGGCCGCCCCGTTTGGGTGCATGTTTCCTATGAACTCGAAGAGGGGAGTCAGGGGCGATTCACCATGTACCGGACCGTGGGTACGAAAGCGGCCCGCACGAGAATGCTGCCCAACATGATCAGCAGTTTTTCCGTCCAACTGTTCGGCCAGAATGATTCGATGCCGTTGCCCATCGGCAAATTTCAAAACGCGAGGAAAATTCGGATTGCTCTGGTGAATTCAGGCGGAGAGCTCCTCCAGATGAATACTGATTTCTATTCTCCGTTTCTGCCCGAGGCACACCCGAAGGTGCCGGCTGCGGCCTGGCTTTCGAATTTTCATTATCAGCCGTTCGATTCCAAAACAGGAAACTATCTGTATTCGACTTCCGGGAAAATTCTCGAATACAACGGAACTCCGATCGACAACAAGGCAGAAATCATCAAGAATGCCGAAGGGATCGGCCTTACCGGCGAAACCAACAAAATATGGGGGCATCGATGACTCGAAAACGGACATTCTTGTCACTTTCTTTCATCGGCCGCTGTTGTAATAAATAGCTCGAGGACCGTTGCCGGAATAACCGACTCGATCGATTTCGTATGGTAAGATGCACATGTGAATAGGGAGGCCTTATGAACCAGGTATCTCGCAGGAACTCCGTTTTGCACGACGCGCATGGGAACCGGGCGGGAAAATGGGTCCTTCTTCTGACCTTCTGTATTGCCGTGCTTAGCTTCCCCTTCAGCGCTTTTGCGGCGACTCCCCCGATCGTGTATGTTTCGGGCAGCGGCGGTACCGGGGATTACATCTGTGACGGAAATGCCGACCAGGTCGAGATCAACCAGGCACTGAAGTTCGTGTCGGATAATTCTGACTATACCACGGTTCACCTCAAGGGGCCGTTCACCTATGTCATCTCCGACTCCGTTTTGATCGGCGGAAAGACGATTCTCGAAGGAGATTCGAACGCCATTCTCATGCTTGCCGGCAACTGTGGATGGCCCAAGAACAAAGCCATGATCCAGGAACTCACGTCCCCGAGTTCCGACATCGAAATCCGCGGTTTCCATATCAATGGAAACAAGGCGGGGAACCCTGGAATCAGGCCCGGGGCTTACTATCACAATCTGATCACCCTTCGTGGCTGCACGAACGTCGACGTTCACGGGATGTATCTGGAAGGAAGCTACAATGACGTTTTGAAGGTCAGCGGCGGCAAAAATATCGAATTCTATAACTGTATTCTGCATGACAACGGACACGACGGTTTGTATGCCATCAAGTGCTCCAACGTCAGCGCGCACAACAACGTCATCGGGATCAAGTGCAATTCCGGACTGCGCTTCGACAGTTGCACCAACTGCCGTGCCTATGCGAACCGGATCTTTTCGGAAGTCAGCGGCGGCGCAGGCATCCAGGTGCAGTCCGACGGGGCACAGGTGACGGGGATCGAATTCTATGGAAACAAGATCTACAAAACCGCCACGTTCGGTTTCTGGGTGTTCGCGCGGGGAAGCCTTCCCGAGGCTTCCGGAACCAGGGTCCATATCTATGACAACGAGATCGTCGGTGTCAGGGGCTCGGCGATCAAGGTTACCAACTTCCCCGGCGTTCTCGTGGAGAACAACAAAATTACCCAGTCCGGCGATGTCGATGTGTCGATGCCGACCGGATCGGTCGATTCATCGGAATCGTCCGAGGCTGAGAATTCTTCCGTCTCTTCGAATCCATCGATGACCTCCGATTCGGCTTGCTCGTCTTCTTCTTCGTGTTCGAGCAAGAAACCTTCGTGTTCTTCCTCCTGCTCCTCGAAAAAGACGTCTTGCGCTCCTTCATGCTCTTCGAACAACTCTTCCCGCTCCTCGGGTTGCTCAAAGAAATCGTCGTGCTCGTCGAAGAAGTCGTCGTGCTCATCGAAGAAATCGTCGTGCTCTTCTTCCTGTTCCTCGAAAAAAAGCTCCTGCTCGTCGGAATCCATCGAATCATCTGATTCATCCGATTCTTCCGATTCTTCCGAAACGATTGGCGCATCCGATTCTTCAATCTCCGGGGGCAACGGTGCAACGGAACCGTCCGGTACTGTCGTGAGCGTCAGCAACACCGATGAATTGTTCCGAGCTGTTGCCAATGCCGCGAAGAACCCCGGAACGACGGTTCACCTCGAAGGGCCGTATACGTATTTCCTTACCGATTCCTTGTATCTTCCAAGCAATACGACCATCGAAGGCGAAAGCGGCGTCGTCGTGAAGCTAGCAAAAGGGCTTCCCCAGTGGGGTGCTCGCAAAGCGGGCATTGCCCAGCAGAAAGCCATGTTCATGATCAAGGGCAACGCCGCGCGCAACGTCACCATCAGAGACCTGACGGTCGACGGGAGCCAGAGGGATTATTATCCCCACATCACCCTCGGGTGGGGAATTTTCAATATGGCCACCATCATCGGGTGTAACGGGTTGACCATCACGAACGTCACCTGGAAAAACGGATGCAACGATGCGATGCTTTTGTCTCATTGTTCGAACGTTCTCATCGATAGGATCACGGTGAACAAGTGCGGTCATGACGGCGTGTATTGTTGGCATGTCGATAATGTCACCGTCAGCAACAGCATATTCATCAACCGCACGAATTCCTCCACGCGGTTCGACTACGTCACCAACGGAAAGTTCTTCAACAACGACTGCACGACGTCGGGTGGCGGATATGCCGGCTTGGAGCTGGAAGATACCGTCACGAACATCGATGTATACGGTAATTATTTCCACGACCTGGCGGGGCCGGCGATAGCGCATGTTCACACCAAGGAAACCAACGTCAGAATTCACGACAACAGAATGGAATGAGCGGCCATCCCGCTGAGACGTTCGTTCTCGCGTTTCAGCGGGATGGATTCCGAATCCCGGGCGACGTTGGGGAAAGGCCGTCGATACGATAGCGAACAGCAGGATATCTTCTGAGACGAGATCCGGAACGGTCATTGTCATTCTCATCGGCATTCTTACCGTCTTGTCGATCATCTTCTTTTCTCTCGTTTCGCATTCGCAACGGTTGAGAGCCACCACGGTCAATGTTCTCGAAGAGGAATTTGCATGCGAAGTCGCCCTGTCTGCTTCCTCGGTTTTCTGGTGTGAGCTCGAGGATGTCTTTCGCGAGCGGAAGGGGTCTTCCCTGCTGTTTCCCGGAGACCTCTCCCTTTCCCCGCTCAATTTTTTCTCGGAGAATCCGAACGGCTTGCTGGTGCGGCCTTCTGATCTCGATGCAGAGGAGAAACTTCGGAAATCCTTTGCCGCTATCGTAAAACCGTTCACGGAAACGACCATCACCGGCGCGGAGGTCGGATTCCGGGTCTCGAGGCAAACGCCTTCCTGTCTTACCGGATCTCTGGAAATGAAAGTCCAAGTCCGGGTCAGGCGAACGAACTATGAATTCGTGTTTCCACGAGATTTTAAACTGATCAATATACTTCCTGCCGTTCCGTCGAAGTTCACGCTCTTTGTCAAAAATATCTCGAATCCCGAAATGTTCAATGGCGCACAAAAAACGTTCCAGCAGGATAGCGGCTCCCAGCGGATTCTGGTCCTTCACAACACGAATCAGCCATTTTCCTCGACGGACACGGGATTATGGCGCAAGTCCGGCTGGATATTCCTCGGAGGTTCCAAGGTCGTCATCAATCTCGATGGAACGCACCCCTGTCGCAAGGAGTCGGAGTTCTTTCT
>JAKJFL010000003.1:0-21306 GCA_022704935.1 Candidatus Rifleibacteriota bacterium | reverse complement strand
ATTTTTGACTCGGCGGATGTTCCGTGCTACGTTGAAAGTCAGCCCTTTTCCGGTCGGGAAATGTAACGAGTATGGGCTCCTCATATGAGGGCCGCTCCCGGGATGCCGGAACATCGAAAAAATTGAGTATGGAGTAGCACGGGATGCAACACAGGTCATCGCGCTTTTTCACGCTGCTGATCATCGTTTCGTTCGTATTCCTGTTTCAAGCCTCTTCCCTTTGTTTGGCTTCATCCTCCTCCTCCCTGGCTGCCGGCCATCACAAAGAAGATGCGCAGCTGAGCGTGACCTTCCTGGACGTTGGACAGGGCGATGCCATCCTGGTCAGAACCCGGGAGAAAACCGTTCTCATCGATGCCGGGAACGATATCGATCATGCGGCCGAAGATATCATCCTCCCCTTCCTGGAGGCAGCAGGGATAAAGAAGATCGATACTGCTGTCATCACCCATGCGCATCGTGACCATTTCGGAGGATTTCTCACGCTTGTCGAGGCTCTCCCAATCGGAGAGTTCATCTACTCGACGGAATCGACCATCGTTACCCAGGCTGATCCCGAGGCGACGAAAGGTGACGACGTGTTATACAAGCGCCTGTTCAGTCTCATTCGCGGGAAAAACATCCCGCTGAAGAAAGCCCGGATCTCCGATTCGTTCAACTGGGGCTCGCAGGTGCACGTCGATATCCTGCACGCGGACCATCCTCATCCGGCGCCGGCTCCCGGCCAGCCGGGCCTGACGGGGAACGATACCTCGTTGGTGTTCAAAGTCACCAGCGGGAAAATCGGGTATCTGTTCACCGGCGACGCAACGGCACTCGTGGAACGCGAAATGGTTGCCGAGAACCCGGGCTGTTTCCCTTGCTCCGTCTTGAAGGTCGGGCATCATGGAAGCAAAACTTCTTCCACGAACGCTTTCCTGGACGCCGTCAAACCGGATTATGCCGTGTTCTCGGTGGGAATCAGCAACTCATACAATCATCCGTCTCCGGAAGTCCTCGGACGGTATGCAAACCGCGACGTGAAGATTCTGAGAACCGACCACGACGGAACCGTCGATTCCGCCACGAACGGCAGTGTCGTGACATTTTCCAGCGCCCAGCCTGGAATGGGACTGCGGAACATCCTGGCTACGCTCGACAACTCGGAAAAGCCGGATGGGATCGGTGTTGCAACGAGCAGGCACGAAGCGGTGAATGCGCTGGTGCTCAACTCGATGAAGCGGTTCGTCACGCAGGGACGATTCGATGAAATCGCCGACATCTTCGGCGGCGCGACTTCGCCGTCCGTCGATCAGGCGAAAGCCTCACTGAAGAGCTTCCTGAAGTTCCGCCGGCTGCACGGTGAAGCGTCCGAGGCTGAACGGGAATTCTCAGACTTCTGAAGGCGCGGAAGGGCCTGCCTGAATCGCGCCATCCGGGCGCCGGCGGCCCACTTCCCGCCTCGTGCGGGGCGGGTCCGGGCTGAATACGGAGGGACACCCTTTCCTGATTTAAGCGACGGAACGGGGCGAACGAAATTGTGAACGTTGATTCCCTTTCGGGCAGGAACGCGGAAGAGGCGATCAGTCTTCGTCCTGTTGTGAGGGGAACAGCGCTTCGACCTGCTTGCGGAGGGAGCGTTTCTCGGTTCCCGTCGGGGCCATCAGCCACGTGTCGATGAGTTTGAACGCCTCGGGGGCGCGGGCAAGGTCGAGGTGATTCAGGTAGATGACGGACTTCGCGAACAGCTTGGCGCCGCGCTTCAGGATCCCTTTCGTCCAGACGGCGGAGTCGACGAACAGGAGGCCGTCGTATGGGGCGGAAAACGTCTCGTAGGGGGTTGGCGTGTAGCCGAGCACCGGCAGTTTGAGCGAGAGATACGGATTGTTGCCGGCGAGGACGCAGAGATGCACCGAAGGATCGATGCCCTTTTCCTCGAGGCGGTAGATAAGTCGATCGCCGGCTTCGATGGCCTTGTCGATGCCGCGGGACTCGAGCGCGAGGGACGTGCCGCCGTGATACAGGGCGAGGGCACTTGCCCCCGCGTCGGCGGTGGCGCTTTCAATACCGAGAGGTATATTTCCGTCGCGGACGAGGTTGAACAGAAGTTGCGGCTGGCCGGGCCAGTAGTTCTTCGAGTCACTGAAGACGGTCCGGTCGTGGAACCCTTTCCAGGCGCCGTTGATGAGCATTTTCGAAGCGCCCATCGGTGCGTTTCCCGGGTTCAGTGCGATGTGCAGGTTGTACCCGTAATACCGGTAGGGGGTGTCGATGCCGCGCATCGGCGAGGCGATGGCGATATATTTGCGGACGTCTTTTCGGAACGGGGTGAGGAACGTGAGGTTGGGAAAGATGGATCTCGCGTCGGAGCAGTAGAGGCGGGCGGCTACGTTTCCCTTCGAATGGGCGATGAGATCGATCTTGAAATCGGGGTCTTTCTCGCGGCCCAGGAGGATGCGGATGCGGCGGATGGCGTTCGCGACCTGTTCGGCCTGCATGATGTTGTCGCCCTGGCCGTGGGCGAAGGTGATGGCGAAGACGGCATACCCGAGATCGGCGAGCCTGCAGGCAAACCCGACTTTATCGGGCGGGAGCGACTGGAGGCTGCCGGACATGTCATAGGGGTGAACCCAGCCCCGGTTGGCGTTGTCGACCGAACCGTGGATCAGGAGAACCGGAGTGGGGAAGGTTCTTTTCGAATAGTCACGGAAACAGTGCAGGAGAAACCGGTTCGAATGGGGCGTCTTGTCGCCGCCGAACCATCGGATGATGCGGGGATCGGTCTGCACGCCTTCGGGCGCAAACGCCTCGTGCACGAAGCCGGGGTGACGGTCGATGAGGCGTTCGACCCGTTCCCATGGGGCAGCCATGGCTCCGGTGAAAACTTCGAGGGGCTCGGTGTCGAACTGGCTGGAAGCAAAGCCCGAAAGAGCAGGAACCAGAATGAGGAAGCAGGCGAGAAAGCCGGATAGGCAAACATGCGAAAGCTGGTTGTCCGGACGCTTCTTCTTCATACTCAAATCCTTGTAAAGCGATACATCACTATTCATAGTATGGGGAGAAGCGATTCGTGTCAATGGGGAACGGACGGAATCTCGTACACACGGAAAAGGGGCGTTCATGGCTCCCGGTTCGCCGATGCGACGATGAAAAATGGGCTGGGGAGTGGTTCGGAATTACCGGCCGAGGAATGTCCGAGAATAATAGAACGAATATATTATTCTTTTTTGGGATCCACCTCGATGAATCCCATGCCCTT
Source organism: Candidatus Rifleibacteriota bacterium (assembly GCA_022704935.1). Taxonomy (GTDB): domain Bacteria; phylum Muiribacteriota; class Ozemobacteria; order Ozemobacterales; family Ozemobacteraceae; genus MWAR01. The sequence goes on along the minus strand of JAKJFL010000003.1, from coordinate 18,068 downwards.
CACGGATATCCCCGTCGTGTCGACGGCCGTGATGTCGACCACGTAGTCTCCGACCGTTGTCGCCGTGCCGGAGACGAGCGCGCCGAACTGGTTGCTGCCGTCGATGGCCCCTTCGGCGTAGGTGACGAGGGCGATGCCTGGCGGCAGGCCGGAGACTGCGTATTCGTAGTTTTTCGTGCCGTATATGCCGACCAGGGGTGAGCCGCCCCGCGCCTGGCAGATCAGCTGGTTGAAGGTATCGCCGACGCGCAGGTAGGCGACGCCCGTTTCGACCCAGTAGCCGGCGCGGCTGACCGAGATGACGACGTCGGCCTGCGCCTCGGCGCCGTCGGCGTCCTTGACGAACAGCGTGACCGAGTGGCTGCCGAGCCGGTCGGGGGCGCCCATGAGATATGCGAGGCGATTGCGGTCGACCCGTAGAGCGAGGCCGGGCGGAAGCCCCGTTACGGTGAACTCGTAGGGGGGCTTGCCGGCGAGGGGGACGGCGAACAGTGTCGAAACCTGTTCGTCGAAGGTGAAGTGCATCTGTGTCAGGCAGGAAATCGACAGTCCCGGGACGATGGTCATGACGGAAACTGCCGAGAAGGCGGTTCCGGATGCGTCCGTAACCGTGAATGTGATCGTCGCCACGCCTGTCGCGACGGGCGTGCCGCCGACGAAGCCGGTCGATGTTCCCAGTCCGAAGCCTTCCGGAAGCCCCGACGCGGTGAAGGCATAGGGCGGAACGCCGTCGACCGCCTCGAGCTCGAAATACGAGTAGATGTTCTGTGCCGCGTGAATCGCCGCCGGTGCATACAGTCTCAGCGGGTCGGGTTCGCTCGCCAGGGTTGGGGTCGCCAGAGGGACGGCAGTCGTCGCGAGGCCCGAGTCATTGGCGGAACCGTCGGCGGAAAGGCCTGATATCTGCACCGAGGCAAGTCTGGGCGGACTGCCGCCGCCGCACCCGTGAAACGTCATGGCGGCGAGAAATGCCATGAGGAAAAAGACGATTCTCGACATCCCCTGACCCCGAATTCTCATGACAACCCCTTTTCCGCCTGCAACAGGCCTGCCCGCTTCTGCCGCCGGCTTCGGAACCGTCTATCGGCAGGAATCTGACAATGCCTGAGGAGGGGAATACATGTACCGGTAAAAGGGGCGTATGCGAAGTCAGGCGAACCTCTTCCCCTCCCGGCGGATCGGCCGGAAAAGAAAGTTCAGACAATATGATATCAATAAATATTCTAATACTGCAGCAGGCGGAAGGCTGGTTCATCCTCGAAGAGGCTCCCACGAAGCAGGTCGACCGCTCACTCGAGGGGTTGAGAAAAAGGGTGGGCGAGTTGCGGTATACTTGTGTCGAGATTCGAGACAGCAGGAGAGAGGACATGCATGCGTTTTTCAAGCCGGTGATGATCATCGCCGTTCTGTTCGGGCTGTTTGCTTACGTATTCTTCAAGAGCGGCACGCTCGAAATCACGCAGGAGGATTTCATGGAACGAGGGATGCCGATGAAGCGGACCGTCTTCAACACCCACTGGGACCGCTTTGGCGATTACGTCAAAAACACGCCGGAACGCATTTCGAAATGGTTCAGCGACGTGAAGTGACGAGGGTTTTTCTGATCTCTTCAAGGGCTTCCGAAGTCTCCATGCCGTTGATGGTGACGCCGCCCTCCGGCGAGATACGGAGCTCCAGGCCGTTCGGAATATCGGTCAGGCCGGCCTCGAGATGGCGATACCGCTCGGTCAGGAAGATGAACCGCTTGTTTGAAGAGCCGACCCAGGGCCGGCTCTGATCGGCCTTAGCCTGGACGAACGGACCGTCGATCAGCAGGTCGGTCGCCGCGAGCAGGCGGTCCCATGCGGCGTCGCCGGCGGCGCGGATCCGTTCGACGGTATACCCGGTGAACGTGACGACGGAGAGACCTTTTTCACGCAGTCTTTCCGCGAGTTCCGCGAGAGGGGCCGCCTGTGCGAACGGCTCGCCGCCGAGAAATGTAATGCCTTCTATATCATTTTCGCGGGATATCCTCTCGAACAGACCGTCGACGGTCATCTCCGTGCCGTCTTCGAACGGCCACGTCTCGGGATTGAAACAGCCGGCGCATCTGATCGGGCAGCCCTGCACCCAGATGCAGGCCCGCGTCCCCGGCCCCTCGACGGCCGTCCGGCCGATGAACGTGTGAACCCGCAAGATCGACATGAGGACATGATACCTCAAACACAACAAAAGCATTCGGAACAACAGCACGAGAACCGATTCGCAGATGACGCCGATGGCGCAGATGGTTACTTGATTCCTGCATACGAAAAGCCAATTTCGCATCCCCGTTCGTGCTGAGCCAATAGAGAAAACCTTCCTCTGTGTCTCCGTTACTCTGCGTTGCGTTGTTCTATTCCGGGAAAAGAAAACCGGGCCCCCCAGAGGGGCGGGCCCGGTGGTGAAGCGGGGCGGCAGGATTACTTCGCGGCGGTTTCGAGGCCGAACTGGCGGAGCAGGGCATCCTCGTTGAAGGAGCGGCCGAGGAATGCCTGGACCTGCACGTTCTGGTCGGCGGTGCGGCCGGGGGCGAGGATCAGGTCGCGATACTTCTTCCCGGTGGCGCCGTCGAACACGCCGTTCTTCTCGAACTCGGTGAAGATGTCGGCCGAGATGGCGCGGGCCCAGAGATATCCGTAATAGCCGGCGTCATATCCGCCCATCAGATGGCCGAAGCTGGCCTGGGGATGGGTTCCGACGCTCTTGGGCGTAAGCATGTATCTCCGCTGGAGCCGGCCGTAGCTGATCGTGGTGTTCTTCAGGTCGGTTGTATGGCAGGCCATATCGAACTCCGTGAGAAAGATCTGTCGCACGTTCACGAGGCCGGAGTCGAAGGTCCGGCTCTTGATTAGCCTGTCGATCATCGCGGCGGGCAGCTTCTCGGACGGGTTCTTCCAGTGGCCGGAGATGCGCTCGAGCACGTTCTTGTTCCAGGCCCAGTTCTCGAGGATCGTCGAAGGCACTTCGACGAAGTCGCGGGCGACGGCGGTTCCCGAGAACATGCCGTAGCGGGCCTTCGTGAAGAGGTTGTGGGTGACGTGGCCGAACTCGTGGAACATCGTCTCGACGTCGTCGTGGGTCAGCAGCGAGGGCTGGCCGGCGGCGGGCCGGTTGAAGTTGCCGACGATGGCGCAGGCCGGCTTCTGGTAGACACCGCCCGGCAGTTCGCGGCCGCCGACCAGACCGAAGCAGGCCTGGTGCTTGTATTTCCCGTCGCGCGGGAACAGGTCGATGAAGAGATACCCGATGACCTCGCCGTTCTTCTCCTTTACGACGTAGGACATCACTTCCTCGTTCCAGACGGGGAGAGCGGCTTTTTCCATGACCACGTCGAAGACTTCGGCGTAGATGGCGAGCATGCCGTTCATGACGGTCTCGAGCGGGAAATACTGCTTCATCGCTTCCTTGTCGATGTCGAGCACCATTTTGCTGTACTGGTTGTTCCAGTAGCGCCACTGCCAGCCCATCAGGGGCTCGGTGGTGCGGATGCCGGCTTCCTTCGCGCGAAGATCGAGGCGGTCTCGCATCTCGGCTTTTGCCTTGGGAAGCAGCTTGCCGTGCAGACGGTCGAGGAACTCGGTGACCGCCTCGGGCTTTTTCGCCATGCGGTCGTCGAGCTGGTATTCGGCGTGGTTCTTGTATCCGAGCAGTTCGGCGAGCTGCTGGCGGAGCCTTAGGCCCTCTTCGAGCAGCTGCACGTTGGTATCGGCGCAGCGGTTGTTGAACTTGAACTCGAGCCGGCGGCGGACGTCGTCGTTCTTCGCGTTGTCCATCATCGGGAAGTAGTCGGGGTAATTGAGGGTCACGACGAACTTGCCGTCGGTCGTGGTGGCGAGACCCGCGATGAAGTCCTCGGGAAGGCCTTCGAGCTCTTCTTTCGTGACCTCGAGCTGGTCTTTCCAGTCGCGGATGTTTTTCTCGAACTTGAGTTCGGTCGCGACGAGCTGCTGCTTGAGCTCCTTGTATTTCGCGAGGTCGGCTTCGGACAGCATGAGACCGTTGCGCTTGAACCCGAGCATGATGCGGTCGAGCAGAAACTGCTCTTCATCGGAAAGCTGCGGTTTCGTCTGGGCAAACTCGTTCACGGCGTTGTACAGATCGCGCCGGGTCATGATCTCGACGGTGTATTTGCTCGATTCCTCTTCGAGCGCGGCCGCGGCATCGCGCACCGCGGCATCCTTAGAAACATACGACATGAAGATCGGAAGGGTGATGACGTCGCCGAAATCCGACAGGGCCGCTTCGAACGCTTTCACGGTGTTGTCGAACGTGCGCTTGCCGGCGGGCACCTTCACGATCTCTTCGAGGCGTGCGTCGAGCTCCTTGCGGGAGTCGGAGGCGACCTTCGCGACTTCTTCCTTCGTGAAATCGAATCGGGGGGCGAAGGGCATCCCTTCGACATCCGCGAGCTGAACCTTGCAGCCCTGGACGGGTTGGGCGGCCCTGGGCTGTTCGGCGAAAGCCAGGCCGGCGCAGCAGACGACGGCCAGAACGGTGAGCAGAGAGCGTATCAACATGCCTGACTCCTTCTTTTCCCAAAGGTGGGTTGTTTTGCGGCGTTCATGGTATCACGGCCTTGCTGTCGATGCACCCGCCGTGCGGTTTCTTCCGCCGGGTGGTTGCAAATCGGGAGTGGGTGTCGGATACTACGGCACCCGGAGGAGCTGATGAATACGAGAATCTGGAAAGCCGATGCGATGCTGTTGCTGACGGCCCTGGTCTGGGGCGCGGCATTCGTTGCCCAGCGCGTCGGTATGAACAGCGTCGGGCCGTTCACGTTCAACGGCGTGCGGTTCCTGCTCGGCGCGCTTGCGCTCCTGCCGCTTGCCTGGTACCAACGGAACGCCGTCAGGAACGAAGGCGGCCGGATCGACCTGGAGATGTCGCGGTATGTCAGGGCTTGCTGCATCGCCGGGATCTTCCTGTTCGCCGGCGCCTCACTTCAGCAGGTCGGCCTCGTCTGGACGACGGCAGGAAAAGCCGGCTTCATCACGGGGTTGTACGTGGTGTTCGTGCCGCTGTTCGGCTTGTTCGCGCATCATCGGCCCGATACGTGGACCTGGTTCGGCGTGGTGCTGGCAGCCGGCGGCCTCTTCCTGCTGAGCGTTACCGAGGCGTTCACGATCGCGTTCGGCGACCTGCTGGAGCTGATCGGGGCAGTCTTCTGGGCCGGCCATGTTCTGCTCGTCGGCCGGTATGCGGCGCGGCTCGAGCCGATTTCCTTCTCGATCGGCCAGTTCATCGTCTGCGGAACGCTCAGCCTGGCGATGGCCTTCTGGCGCGAATCCGTCTCCGTCGCCGGCCTGTCGGAGGCGCTCGTGCCGGTCGCCTACGGCGGGCTGATCTCGGTGGGCGTCGGATACACGCTCCAGGTCGTTGCGCAGAAAGACGCCCTGCCGGCGCATGCCGCGATCATCCTGAGCCTCGAAGCCGTGTTCGCCGCCTGGACCGGCCGGGTGCTGCTCGGGGAAAGCATGTCCTGGCGCGCGACGGCCGGCTGCGTGCTGATGCTCGCCGGGTGCCTCCTGGCCCAATTCGGACCTCTACTGAAAAGAAGCCCGACGGACGAACCGGAAACCACCCATTCGCCCTGAGCTTGCCGAAGGGTGAGGGCCTCACGTGCTTCGGCAGACTCGGCACGAACGGGAGCGCGACAGTAGCTTTTGTCATGCAAGGGGCAAGAACCGGATGGAAAAAGCGCCAGCGGGCTTCCGACGATCGTTATTTTATTGTGAAGACTATTTCACTATGCCGAAGGGGAATGACGCGATCGGGCTGTCGTCGAGATACATTTCGAGACTGTAGGAACCGATCGGAAGCGGATTTTCCAGCCTGAGATCGGGGCTGAGGTTGAAGATGCCGACCTCCTGGAGGCGCCCCTCGGCGGAGGTGATCTCCCCGGGGCCCTTTTCCGTTTCCAGGGCGCGCCAGGTCCATTTCAGCCGGGTGCCGGGAACGATACCGGACGTTCGAACGCTCAGATACAGGTGTCGGTTCTCCGGCGTGAAGGCCTTCACTTCCTCGCCGAGCTCCCCGTCTTTATCGGGGAGGTGGAGGGAATACTCGTAGATTTTGAAATCAGCGGGCTTGTCCATCACGCAGTAGTTGATCGCTGTGACGGGCTTTCCGTTGATCTCGAGCTCGAAGCGGTAGTATCCGACCGGGAAATCCCGTTCCAGCGTCAGGGAACCCTTGTACTCGTTCCCGACGAGCGCGGTTTCCGACGGGGACTCTGCGATGAGCAGATTGCGGCCGGCGGCCGTATTCACCGAAATGAATTTTGCGACCGGTTTCAGGGGCCCGATCTTGAGCGACTTGAAGCGCACCAGAATGTGATGCACATGGTCGGCCGGGTAAAACCAGGATGTCTCGTCTCCGGCTTCCCCTTTGCCGTTATCACGGTACAGAACGATTTTTTCGACTTCCCACTCAGAGGCAGCCTCGGCGGGAACCGGGGCCGGCGCGGCATGCGACGGGACGACGGACGACCAAGCCAGAAGAAACAGCAGGGAAGCGGTAATGATGTGTCTCACAAGAACCTCCTCGATCCGGTTTGTATCTCTCACCGGGCATCATACATGAAAACCGCTCATTTCCAAATCTCTCCTGAACTGCGTCATTCTGGACGCTCCGGAGATGGACAGATGTGTCGCACCCGGGGTTCCTGCCCGGCCCGAACGACGGGCGGTCGTGATGGCGAATGCGCTCTGGGCGGTCGTTCGCGGCCTGCCGACGAGGCGTGCGACCTTCGTGTCCGTGCTGGCATGCCGGTTGCGCCAAAGCAACGTCATCGAATGGAAAAAAACGCGGCGAACGGAGGCGGGATATGACAGAGAACATTTCAAACCAGGAAATCCAGACGCAGCAGGCGGATGCCGTGAAGCCGGAATGCTCTCGCGATGCCGGGGATATTCACACGGAAACACCGGAAGGCGAACCGCCTTCGGGAAATGCCGGAGACGACGGTGAAAACGGCGGATGGATGCGCCTGATAATCGACGCCAACCCCCTCTACCTGATGAGCGTGCTGCTGATGATCGCGGGCTTGTATCTGGTCAACGGTGCGGCGTCGGAAAACGCGGTCGGGGTCGGGACCGTCGCCGGCTTTTTCGGGGTGCAGAACGTCTACGAGATCGTCCTGGTCGCGATGGCGATTTACCTGCTCCGGACCGGCACGAACAGCCGGCACGGCAAGTTGCTGCTGTTCTTCGTCATGGTGTTCCTGGCCGACCTCACGTTTTACCAGGTGCGCATCGCGGTGATGGACCGGTCATGGGGCTTCACCCTCTCCACATTCTATCTGGTCCTCGGCGCGGTAAAGGTCTGGGCCGTTTTCACCTGGCTCGAGATAAAGATTCGCTGGGAACGCCTCGTATACCCCCTGATGGCATTCGCAACGATATATTATGCTCCTAATTATATTTACTCGGTCATAGATTCGACGGGAAGCGGCAATTCGGGAATGCCGTTCTCCGGTCAGGTCGACGTATACATGATCTGGCTCGTCGCGGCCGCAATCCAGCTTCCGGTCATCGTCGCCAACTGGCGGAAAAGCAGTCTCGAGGAAGCCGAGCCCAACCCGTATGTTGGTGACGCGACGACGTTTTCCTGGGCGCTCCTGCTGTTTCCCTTCGCGATCCTGCCGTTCCAGCTCGAAAAGAACGTGATGGCCGACGCGACCGCGGGAAACCCCGCGATCGGAAAGCTGACCTTCGTCTATCTGCCGTATCTGCTCGCCGGAGTCTTCTTCTTCCAGAGTTTCTTCCGGACGCAGATCGCGAAGATATACTCGATCAACGTCTACGATGCCACCGTGCTGATCGGCCTGACCCTGTTCGCCCTTTTCACCGCCAGGTCGGACGAGATCGGAAACGGCCTCTCGACGATCAACTGGTATCTCATTTTCGGCGCGCATCTCGTCGTTGCTCTCACCCGACGGAACCTCGTTTGCGCAGGCTTCCTCGGCCTCGTGGCGATCAGGTATTTCGGTCTCGGCATCAAGACGGCCGCCGGCAATATCTATGAATATGGGCGCACCCTCTCGACGACGACGTGGGCGGCTCTCCTGATGGCCGGCTCGTTCGTCAGCCTCGGCCTCGGATTCCTGCTCAGCATCGGCACTAAGAAGCTTCGGAAATCGTAATCTCCCGTATCCCGTCTGCTCCAATCCCCTTCAAGCGCACTCTTCGCGGGTGCGCTTCTTTGCTTGCCGCTCCGGGCTGTGTTTCCAACGTGCAACGAATCACTCTTGGTCCCTATGCCGAAAACGTGGCAGGAAACGCGAAAAAATAGGCACTTCGGCACAAGACGATGCGCGGAAACAGCTTTATTTCAGCTTTTCTACCGGATTGTCGTGGTGGTACGCAAGTTGCGATAAGATACCGGAAAATCGAGGTTCCAGGAGTGAAACGATGATTCGCATGGCACAGGTTGCGTTGATGGTCGTGGCCCTGCTGGGCAGCGCGGTATTCGCCGCGACGCCCGAGATGCTCGCCGGCCGGACCCATGGGCGCGTGATACTTTCGGATGGCGGCGTGAACTGGAACGGCCTCCGGTCGGTATTCGAAGAAGTCATCGGTATCGTCGATGCGGCCACCGTCGAAACGATCGGTGAGGCGACGATCCTGACCCCCAAGGTGTTCGACAGCGTGCTCGCGGCCGACGCCGAGATCGCCACGTTTCGCGCTTCAGCCGTGCGGCGCAAGAATACGAAGTTGATCTGGAGCTCGTTCGTTGCGAAGAGCAGTGTCATGCAAGCGCGCCTGGCGAACCTCGAAGCACTGATCAAAACCGGCGCCGAGCCGAAGGAAAAAGACGCTCTGCTCGCTAAATATGCGAAACTTCGCGGAGCGATCGTCACCCTGTGGCTGGCCAACATGCAGTTCGACCCGGATTCGCTCGGCGGCGCTGGCTTCCCGTTCCCCGGCGGCTCGGACTACGACATGAACATCATGCCCGTCTGGGAAGAAACCGACAACCAGAACTACCAGATCTACCAGGAAGCCCAGGAAGCGGTCCGCGACCTGATCCAGGAAATCGGAAAAGCCCTCTCCTGACGCACGTCTGACAACAGGAACGGAACCGTACCAGGACGTCGGCTCCGGGCCTGCCTGAAATGGAATAACCTCAACCTCCTCCCTTCAGGCCGCCGCCCCCACCCAGGGCGGCGGTTCTGCTGTCAGGGGAAATGGTTCAGCCTCTCTGGGTCAGGAACACGCCGGAGATGACGAACGCCGTGCCGGCGATGAAGTGCGTCGAGATCGGTTCCCCAAGGAACGCCCAGCCGAGAACGACGGCGATGATCGGCTGGAGGTTCGAGACGACGGCTACCTTGCCGGCCTCCAGGAGCCGGAGTGCCCAGGCCCAGACGAGATAAGCCACGACCGACGTCAATAACGAAAGATATAGAACCGAACCGATGCCCGTCGAAGACACCACCGTCCAGTCCTGAACGGCGAGCGCGTAGCCGCCTACCGGCAGAAACAGGAGGGCGCCGAGCGTCAGGGCGGTTCCGGTCATTTCGAGCGGCGTGTAGCGGGTGAGCGCTTTCTTGCTGAGGATCGTGAAAACCGCCCAGGTGACGACGGCGAAGAAAAGCAGTGCGTCTCCGAACAGCGTTTTCCCGGAAACATCCGCCGTACGCTCGATAAGCACCGTCGCGACCCCCGTGAAGCCGAGCGCGACACCGGCAAGTTTCGGCCAGGTGATCCGTTCCCCGAGAAAAAGCCCGGAGAGAAACAACACCATCAGCGGCGTCAGCGCATACATGAGGGCACCGTGGCTCGAGGGGGCGTATTTCTGGCCCGTCAGGAACAACGCCTGGTTCAGCGGCACGGCGAGCAGGGCGAGCGCCAGGAAGAGGCCGCGGTCGCCGGGGCGGGGGAGCGCCAGCATTTTCTTCCAGCCCAGAAGGAGCGTGAACACGGCGGCGGTGATAGAGAATCTGAGACAGCCGAGCGCCATCGGGCCGAACTCGTTCAGGGCGAGCTTGGCGAACAGGTAGGTGCTACCCGTGATCAGTTGTGTCGCGACGGCGCCGAACAGCGCCTTCCGCTCGATGGCCGTCATCCCGCCTGATTCTGTCATGCGCCGAAGGGAACCATGCCGCGAGGTGCCCTGTCAATGTGCGGCCTGAAGTTTCCGACAAAAATCGCCGGAGTTCATCCGCAGATGCGAGGCAGATGAAAGCCCGATGAAGAACGGATAGGCGCCAACCTCTGCGGTTGCCGACTATCGAGCCCTGTAGAAGGAAACCCTTCCGTTCGTCCTGCAGCTTGTCGAAACACGATCGACGTTCCCGCTGCGACGGGCTCGGGATGAACGGGTGTGTGATTCTGCAATGTCAGGCAAAGCCACCCTGCGTCACCGGCTTCGAGAACCGATGCGCTCGCGCAGAATCGACGCACGATGCAAGACAAATCGGGAAAATTGGGGTAAACTCTCGCGGACAGATTGTACAGACCGCTGCATGAGAAAACGCGGCGTACATTGATTCGGAGAATGGAGACGCGGATGGAAGCTACTGCGAATGGCAATGAAAAACTGACATTGATGGAATCCCTGAAGATTCTCTTCGGGGCGTCGAAGGTGTTCTGGCTCGTCAACCTGGTGAACTTCGCCGACGGTATCGCGTATTTCGGCATTCTGACCTTGCTGACGCGCTTCCTCGGCACGCGCCTAGGCATGCCGGATGCCATGGTCGGCATCAGCGTCTCGGCCTTCACCGGGCTGGTCACGCTGTTCATGTTCGGCGGCGGCTTCATCTCCGACAAGCTCGGGGTGCGCAACGCCCTGACGCTTTCGCTGCTGATGCTGCTGGGCGGTCGTGTTTTCACGGTCATCGCGCCGTATGGTGGCGAGTCCTACGCCGGCTGGAGCCTCGCCTGGCTGGGCCTAATGCTCATGGCCTTCGGTTCCGGCGTGCTGCAGCCCGCACTGTATGCGGGAACGAAGGAATACACCGATCCGCGCACCGCGACGATCGGATATAGCCTGCTCTATGCAATCATGAACCTCGGCATCATGGCCGAAGGGTTCATCTCGCCGTTCGTGCGCACCGACGAGCATTTCCTCGGCGGCTTCAACGGCCTGGGATGGGGCATCGACGGCGTGTTCTGGGTCTGCGTGACCATCACCGGCCTCGTCACCATTGCGCACCTGGCCCTGTTCACCCGGTCGGTCGACGAAAAATGCCGCTGGAGGGACCCGAACGCGAAGGCCGAGCCGCCGAAGCCGGCCGCCGACGAGGCGCCGAAGACCTGGAAGGACAAGCTGATGGAACTGCCCTTCCTCGACGCCCGGTTCATGTTCTTCATCTTCATCCTGCTTCCCGTACGCACGCTGTTCGCGCACCAGTTCCTCACGATGCCCGACTACGTGTTCCGCTGTTTCCCGGCAGAAGTCGGCGCGAAGTTCGAATGGATCAACGCGCTCAACCCGACGATCATCGTTATCTTCGTGCCGCTCATCGCCGCGCTTACCCGCGAAGTCAGCGTCATCACGATGATGATCATCGGTTCGGCCATGTCGGCCGTCACGACGTTCATCCTCGTGCCCGGCCCCGATCTGAACATGCTCATTCTCTACGTGCTGCTATTCTCGCTCGGCGAGGCGCTGTGGTCGTCGCGGTTCCTGGAATACGTCGCCGATCTCGCTCCCGAGGGAAAGGTCGGCGCCTACATGGGCCTGGCCGGCATTCCCTGGTTCCTGGCGAAGTTCACCACCGGTCTGTACTCAGGCTTCATGCTGAGCCGGTTCGTTCCCGCCCCGCCCGACATGAACGGCATCTACGACTTTTTCGGCGTTCCGCAGTCGCTCGGCAGCTTCTTCATGGGCAGTTGGGCGGAAGCGCCGCTGAACGAGTGGATGAAACTGCTCGTCATCCATGATTCGAGCACGCTGTGGCTGATCTACGGCTTCATCGCCTGCATCTCGCCGATCGGCCTGATCCTGGCCCGCGGTTGGATCGAAAAGGGCGCGCATCACGGCGGCAAGAAAGCCGAGGCCGCCTGAACCCCGGCATCCGAGGCGAAAGCCTCTCTATAACTGATACAATACGAACGGGGCGCGGAGGAACTTTCCTTCGCGCCCCGTTCTTTCAGGTGCTCCGGCAAGGATTCGTGCCGGTATGGCTCACTTCCGCTTTCCGACGGCGAGATGGAAGAGCTGTTCCCCGTCGATCTTGAAGTTTTTGATGACGTCCTGGCCCTGCGGCCCGATCACCCAGTCGATGAAGACGATCGCGAGGTCGGTCTTCGCTCCGGGGACCTTCGCGTTGTTGACGGCGATGATGCCGTAGGGGTTCTTCAGCTCGTCGGGCTTTTCGTAGATGGCGCTCAGATGTAGTTTGCCACGCATCGACAGCCACGTGGCACGGTCCGTGAGAACGTAGGCCTGCATCTCGTCAGCCATTTTCAGCGTTTCGGCCATGCCTTGTCCGGCCTCGACATACCAGAAGCCCGTCGGGACAATGCCGAGTTCCTTCCAGATCGACAGTTCCCGCTCGTGTGTGCCAGACCTGTCGCCGCGCGAGATGAACTTCGTCGAGCCGCTCGCGATGCGTCCGAACGCCGCAGCTGCCGAAGGGGCGCTTTTCGCGAGGGCGGTGTCAGACGCCGGCCCGACAATGAGAAAATCGTTATACATCAGATCGTATGCATTGGTGCCGAAGCCCTCCGCCACGAACACGTCTTCCAGGGTGCGGGCATGCACCATGACGACGTCGGCGTCGCCGTTCTTCGCGAGTTCGAGGGCCCGTCCCGTGCCGACAGCGACCGCTTTGACCGAGATCCCGGTCGCTTCGCTGCATTTCGCCAGCAGCACGTCGAGAAGACCGGTGGCCTGCGTCGAGGTCGTCGTCGCGAGAATGAGCGAGCCGCCTTTCGCCTGCGCGGCGGGGGCGTCGACCGCGAGCGAGGTTCCGGTGACGGCCAGGCAGAAGACCGCGGACAGAATGAAAACGAGCGGATGGGTGACACGGTGCATGAGGAATTCCTCCGGAAGAATGATGGGTCAATCGGTTGATACCATACCCATATCTACAGGATCCCGCAAGCATTGGTACGTGCCCCGCGTCACGCGCTGCCGGTTTCCGGGTGAAGAAAGCCTGAAATCTTGCGCGGATGAGAGGAGGCGGGATACTATGATGAGGCGAATGTCCGGCTGAGAGAACACGGTCTTCCGGGGCCGGGGAGCATGAAGAGGTTTTTGAGATGACGGATTCCGATACGACCCAGGGCGCACCATCACTTCCTCCCGAGGGGCTTGCCGATTCAGGTGAGAAACAGTGCATTCTCGCCGTTGACGATGCTCCCGAGAACATCGAGATCATACGCAACCTCCTCGAGTGCGAATACCAGATCAAGGCGACCGTGAAAGGCCGCAAGGCGCTCGAGATAGCGAAGCGGAAGCCCCAGCCCGATCTCATCCTGCTCGACATCATGATGCCCGAAATGGATGGCCTCGAGGTGTGTCGGGCCCTGAAAGCCGACCCCGAGACGGCTCACATTCCCGTCATCTTCATCACCGGCAAGAACGAGGCGGCCAACGAGATCGAAGGGTTCGAGCTGGGCGCGGCGGATTACATCACCAAGCCGTTCCACCCAGCGGTCGTAAGGGCGCGCGTGCATACCCACCTTCTCCTGCAGCGCGAGCAGCGGAAGGTCGAACGGCTTCTCGAGAACATCCTGCCAAGGAAGATCATCCAGGACATCAAGGTCCACGGTTTCAGCGCACCGGAAATGTTCGACCCCGTGACCATAATGTTCGCCGAGCTGATCGAACCCGGTTTCAGCGATGACGCGACCCTGGCCGGACAGCTCATCACCGAGCTGACGGACATCTTCACCACGTTCGACAGCATCGTCACCGGCCACGGCGCCGAGCGGATCAAGACCAACGGCGACACCTACCTTGCCGTCTGCGGCATGCCGGCAAGGAATCCGGAACATGCGGATATCATGGTCCGGGTCGCCCGGGATTTCCTGAAGTTTCTCTCCCTGTATCGCCGGGAACACGGGAAAAACTGGAAAGTCCGCATCGGCCTGCATACCGGCAGCGTGGTCGGCGGCATCGTCGGCCGGAACCGCTACCTGTACGACATTTTCGGCGACGGTGTCAGCATCGCATCCAGGGTTCAGAAGGCGGCCGAGCCCATGACACTGGTCGTCTCGGACCCCACCTGGGAGCTTGTGAGAGAAATGTACGGTTTCTCCCCCCACGGATCGATCGAGGTCAAGGGGAAAGGGATCGTCAGGCTCTTCGAACTGACCGTCTCCTGATTTGACGCGCTTTCGTATCGTCGCACGAACGGAAAAGCCGGAGGTTCCATGTCTAGACGAAAACGCACATCCCAACCGCGGCGAATGACGGCCGCCAAAGAAAATATAGATATAAATATAGAAGATCTCCGGTTCGAGGAACTGTTCGATCTCGCGGAGATCCAGCGGATGCAGGACTCGTTTGCCGCAGCCCTGGGACTTGCCTCGGTCATCACTCGGCCGGACGGCACCCCCATCACGCGGCCGAGCCGGTTTTCAAACCTGTGCGCCGAGATAATCAGGAAAACCGATGCCGGTATGGCCAACTGCCGGGCCGCCGAACGGCAAATCGGCCGGTTCAGCCCGGATAGGCCGATCGTCGCGTGCCCTGCCTGCGGAAAGCTCGAGGCCGGGATAAGTATCTCGGTCGGCGGGAAGCACCTCGCCGTCTGGCGGATCGGCCAGGTGAGAGCGCCGGAAACGACCGATGAGCAGCTGCTCGAGTATGGCCGGCGGATCGGCGCCGATCCGGAAGCGTATCGCACGGCAATGCGTGATATTCCCATCATGTCGCCAGAGCGGCTGAAGGAGATCGCGGCCGCTGTATCGGTGACGGCGAACCTTCTGTCGCAGACGGCCTACATGAATCTTCAGAAATCCCGGCTCCTCGGGCGTCACGAACAGGACGAGCAGGAGCTTCTCGACGCAAGGGAGAGGCTCGAAACCCTGGTGAGGGAGCGCACGAAGCAGCTTCGCAGGAGCGAGGAACGGAATCGTCTCCTTCTCGAGCATACGGCCGACGGTGTCTGCGTTGTCGATGAGAAGGGGGACATCACGTTCGCGAACCCGGCCTGCCTCCGGCTTATCGGATACGAGAGTCTCGAAGACGTGGTGGGCCGCAATGGCCACACGCTGCTGCACCATTCACGCGCGGATGGAACCCCCCATTCGGCCGAAAAATGCCGCATATTGAATTCGATACATATGGGAGAAGCAGTCCACAGCGACGCGGATGTATTCTGGAAAAAGGACGGAAGCCCGTTCCCGGTCGATTACACGTCTTCCCCCATCTTCCGCTTCGGCAAGCGGATCGGGGCGGTCGTGACCTTCCGCGATATAACCAAGCGAAAAGTGGCTGAGGAACGGGCCTGGGCTTTCTTCACGCATTCCCACGACGCCCTGGAGGTCTTCACCCTCGAGGAGGGAATCGTCCAGGCGAATCCTGCCGCGGCAGCCATGTTCGGGGCCGACTCTCCCGAAAAGCTTTTGGGCATGAGATCCGGCAGGCCCCCTCTGTCTCCCGAAACCCAGCCGGACGGGCGGCTGTCGAGCGAAGCGAGCAGGGAATACGTGCTCGAGGCCCTCGATTCCCGGAAGGCGGTACGATTCGACTGGCTGCACCGGCGGCTCGACGGGCACCTGTTCTCCTGCGAAGTGACGTTGGTTCCGGTACTCCTGGAGGGAAAAGCGGCTATCATCACGAGCCAACGCGATCTGACCGCCCGGAATGAAGCGCGCGAGCAGATCGCCCGGGCGAATTTCCTCGCCGACAACGCTCTCGAGCTGACAAAGTCGGGATACTGGCACGTTCCGCTCGATGGCTCCGGGTATTACAACTCGTCGGAGCGGGCCGTGAAGATCTACGGCGACATTCCGAATCCGGGATACCGGTATCATCTGGAGAGAGAGTGGTTCGCGAACGTCGAAGCCGCCGACCCGGAACTGGCCAGGCAGGCAAACAGGGTTTTCAAGGGGACGATCGAGGGGCGGTATCCGAAATATGATGCTATCTATAAATACAGGCGCCCCGCCGACGGCAGGATCGTGTGGATCCACGCGCTCGGATTCCTCGTCCGGGACGGCGTCGGCAGGCCGACCGACATGTACGGTGTCGCCCAGGACATCACGGACCAGATCACGGCCGAGCACGAGTTGATGGAAAGCCGCGAACGGCTCGACATGGCCCTGAAAGGCGCCAGGCTGGGCCTCTGGGACCTGCGTGTCGACACGGACGAAATGATCATCAACGACATCTGGGCCGAAATGCTCGGATACACGCCCGACGAGGTGACTGACCTTGCCGGAAGCGGTTCCCGGCGCTGGAAGGCGCTCGTCCATCCCGATGATTTCGACCGCGTCTGGCAGACGGGCCAGGATCACCTGGCCGGGAAGACCCCGGAATACCGCTGCGAACTGCGCATGAAAACGAAAAGCGGCAAATGGAAATGGATCCTGAACATCGCCAGGTGTGTCGAGCGTGATGTGAACGGCCAGGGCAAACGGCTGGTCGGCATCCACATGGACCTCGATCCGCAGAAGAAGGTCGAAGAGGTCCTGTCGGCGGCCAAGGAGATGGCGGAAGCGGCCACGGCGGCGAAGTCGAACTTCCTCGCGAACATGTCGCACGAGATCCGGACCCCGATGAATGCTATTCTCGGCATGTCTCGTCTCGCCCTTCAGACCAGCCTTGACACGCGGCAGCGGAATTATATCGAAAAGGTGCATCGCGCCGCCGAGAATCTGATGGGCATCATCAACGACATCCTCGACTTCTCGAAGATCGAGGCCGGCAAACTCTCGATGGAAACCGCGGACTTCTGGCTCGACGACGTGTTCGATAATATAGCTGGCCTTATAGACGTCAAGGCCGAGGGAAAGGGGATCGAGTTTCTTTTCGATACCAACCCCGATGTTCCGAATGCGCTCGTCGGCGATCCGCTGCGGCTGAGCCAGGTGCTCCTCAATCTCGGCTACAACGCCGTGAAGTTCACCGAACGTGGCGAGATCATCATCGGCGTCGAGGCAAAGCCGATCGATGGGAGGACCGCCGAATTTCATTTCTGGGTGCGGGACACGGGCATCGGCATGACGCCGGAACAGCAGGCGAAGCTGTTCCAGTCGTTCAACCAGGCGGACGCCTCGACGACCCGCAAATACGGCGGTTCCGGCCTGGGCCTGGCCATCTCGCGGCATCTCGTCGAGATGATGCACGGGCGCATCTGGGTCGAAAGCCAGCCGGGGAGGGGATCGACCTTCCATTTCACGGCACGGCTCGGCCTGCAGGAGAACCAGCGCCGTCGGACCGCGCTCACCGCCGAGGAACTGGCCGGGCTGCGCGTGCTTGTCGTCGACGACAACGCCAGCGCCAGAGAGATTCTGTCGACGATCGCCGCGGGGCTGCGCCTTGATGTCGATACCGCCGAGAACGGCTTCCAGGCGATCGAGATGATCGATCGGCTTGCCGCCGACGGTCGGTCGTACGATCTCATCCTGATGGACTGGATGATGCCCGGCATGAATGGGGTCGAATGCGCCCGGCGCATCAGAAGCTCACGGCCCGACAGGTCGCCCGTCGTGATCATGGTGACCTCCTACGGGCGTGACGATGTCCGGACCGACGCCGAGCGCGCCGGAGTGACGTCGCTCAGGATCATGAGCAAGCCCGTGACGCCGTCGCTCCTGCTGAACTCGATCGGCGACGTGCTCGGCCGGCGGGCCTCGACAGTCGAATGCCGCTCGAAGGAATGGAGCGAGACGCTCGCGGATAACATGGCGAAGCTTAGCGGAGCCCGGATCCTCCTGGTGGAGGACAATGAGATGAACCAGGAGCTTGCGGTCGAGCTGCTCGGCCAGGCCGGCATGCAGGTAGCCGTCGCCGAAACCGGCCGCGAAGCCCTCGATATCCTGGCGAAAGACGACCAGTTCGACGGCATTCTGATGGACTGCCAGATGCCGGTGATGGACGGCTACGAGGCGACCCGTGAAATCCGCAGGATGCCGGCGTTACGG
>JAKJFL010000294.1:0-4869 GCA_022704935.1 Candidatus Rifleibacteriota bacterium | reverse complement strand
TCGTCGAGGCCGACCCGCCCGCGGAGTGCGACACCGATTTCGAGTCATCCTACGGCAGTCTTCTCGACGAACTGTGCGACATCGGCGGAACCGGCCGGCGCAACCTGCCCCTGCTGCTCAAAATGATCGACGCGACGTTCGACCTCGACGACATCGACGACGTGGACGCGCGTATCCGCACGTTTTTGCGCATGGTGTCGGGCGCGGCGGAAAAAGGCGGCACGATTTACATCCTCGCCTGCGGAAGCTCATTCCATGCGGCGAAAACCGCGCCGATCTTCTTCAACGAAATCTGCGGCCTGCCGGTGATTCCCCTGCTGCCCGGCGAATTTCGCGCCCAGTGCACGCGGTCTCTGCGGCCGACCGACCTGATCATCGGCATCAGCCAGAGCGGCGAGACGAAGGACCTGATCGATGTGTTCAATATGGTCGAGCAGGCATACCCGACCGTGAAGCGCATCTGCATTCTCAACAACACCAACTCGACGCTGGGCCAGGAAAAGTCCGACCTGTGCATCCCCCTCTTCTGCGGCCCCGAGATCGCCGTGCCCGCGACGAAGAGCTTCATCAACCAGCTGATGGTCCTGCTGATTCTCGCCGTGCGGCTCCGGGAGCATCGTCAGGGCCGTCGAACGCCCGCGGCGAAACGCGTCAATAAAAAATCTGAAAATATAGAATCAGGAGCCGACTGGCGCGAGGCGATGGAACGGATTCCCGGCCTGATCGACCGGACGATCAAGACCACGTCGCGCGAGATCGAACTCGTCGCCCAGGAAATCCACCAGGCGCCGAGCATGCACATTCTCGCCACGCGTCTGCTCGGCATCGCCAAGGAAGGCGCGCTCAAGATCCGCGAGATCGTTCTCAATCACACCGAGGGGTTCGAGGCGTCGGAGTTCAAACACGGCCCGAACACGATTCTCGGCGTGAACACCGTCTTCGGCCTCGCCAACGTGCGCGGCCTGCTCGAGACGTTCGGCCAGGCCGTGCACCGCATCGTCGAGGACCCGGAGGGCCGATCTCTCGATACGCGTGCCGTCGGCAGACTGTTCGACTCGGTGGCGGCATACGCATTCGACGACAAGCCGCCGAAGCTGGCGAGCGCGGTCGAGGAACGGCTGTTCAAAGATGTGTTCGCGAAGCACGACTTTTTCGGCAGCATGTATGGCAACTACCCGCTGCTGTTCATCACCGGGCCGGCGGAACTGGACGTGAACCTCACGATCTCGCAGATCAACACCCACAAGATCAGGGGCGCCGACGTGTTCATGATTGCCGAGGACGACGAACGCCTGCGGGAAGCCGTCTCGATCGTGCCGGCGGCGTCGAATAAGTATAGATATGGGTATATAACGCTTCCGCGGACCGGGAACCCCCTGATGACGATTTTCTCCGCGACGGTCGTCCTCCAGCTCCTCGCGTTCCGGATGAGCCTGCACAAGATGGAGATGCTGAACCGGCTCGAGATCGAAGGCCACGGGGTCCACCCCGACGTGCCTAAAAACGTGAGCAAGTCGATCACCGTCGACTGATCGTCTCGAACTCTTCGACGATCACGGACTGGCCTGCCTTCTGGATCGAACGCATCCGTTCTGCCGAACCGGAGTTCAGGGCGGGGTGGCGGCGAAGATGCCGATGCCGGCGGATGTCTGGCGGAGGGCGAGCAGTTTCGCCGTGCCGCCGCGTTCGGTCAGCACGCAGGAGCGCCTGCCGGCCAGGTCGAACGAGAGATCCGGCAGAACTGAGGCCGTCCGAATGGCTCCCGCGCGGTATCGGAGAACGCGGCTCCATGCGGGGTGGTCGGCGTCTCCCGTTCCCTCGGAGACGAGCACGACGAGCTCGTTTCCAGAGGCGGCCGTTCCGACGGCCCTGGCGTCCAGAGGAATCCGGCCGGATGACGGCGTGTAGGTGAACAACGACGATTCGCGACCGGAAGCGGGATCGACGGCGAGGGCCCGAACCTGCTTCTCATCCGTGACCAGTCGGACGAACTTCCCGGCAAGCCAGACCGGCTCGACGGTGCCGTCGATTTCGGCCAGGATCCCACCGTCCGGGCCGAAGACAAAACTGCGGTTCGCGCCGGCGTCGGAAACGGCGAATCGGCCGTCGGGAAGCGCGAACACGTGTCGGATGAACCGGAACAGGCGCCGCTCGCCGACGAGGCCGATCGTCGCCGCGTGTCGGAACGCCCGGAACAGATACACCGCCTGCCGGCTGTTGTCGGCCAGAACGAGGCTTTCATAGTCGAGCACGGCCGCGTCGGCTATCTCGATGAGACCGGGAGAGCGGTCGCGGGAGAACGGCGTCAGTCGCCCGCTTGCCGGATCGAGAGCGGAGATCTGTCGTTCTCGCGGTTCGAGAAGGAACGGTTCGCCGCTGGCCGAGACGAGGAGGCCTGGGGATTTCACCATCTCCTCGGAGCCTGCCTGAGCGTGAACTGAATCCGGGAGCGCGATAACGGGCTTCCAGTCGATGGCATCGGCGGGTCTCCGTGCCTCGAGGTCTGCCAGCACCCCGTCCGGATCGGCCAGGTCTGGTTCTGCCTCGACCGTCGGCTTCGGAGACGGCACCGGGCTCGCCGGCCGGTCTGGAAGCTTCGTCACGGCCGAGGCGATGGCGCCGCCCCGTTTCTCGCGCAGCACCCGGAGCTTCTCCGCTAGGCTCGAGCCGACTTCGGCTCCCGACGCGGCGCAGGACGAAACGAGCATCGCGATGGAAATAATTGTTGATATATATGATTTCATGAAATATGCTCCGGTCGGCTCATTGGCCGAAAAGGTTTGCCGTCGGTCCCGTGAGAAGGGGCTTCGGATCGAGGGGCCGGCCGGTTTCGGCGTCGCGCCGGACCTCGAAATGAAGATGCGGGCCGGTCGAGACGCCGGTGTTGTTGCACAGCCCGATACGGTCGCCTCGGCCCACCACGGTTCCAGGCGGGACGCGCCCCTCGCGCCGGAGATGACCGTACCGGCTGTATAACACGCCGGCGTCGAGATCGTGGCGCAGGACGACCATATACCCGTATCCTCCGTTCCAGTCGCTGCGCACGACCCTGCCGGGACCGGCCGCCGCGACGGTCCAGCCGTCGCAGCCGGAACCGGCGAGATCGATGCCGTTGTGAGGCCGCAACCTGCCGGTTTTCGGATGTCGTCGTATGCCCATCGCCGAGGTGGTCGTGACGCTCTTGCCCGAGGGGGCGCGCAGCGGGTTGATGCCGCCGAACTCCTGATCGAGTGTCTCGAGCTTCTCCTCGATATCGGCTTTCGTGGCGGGCTCGTCGCGATCCGGCCGGGTGCCGATATTCGCGAGTGCCTCGAGGAGATCCTCACGTATGAGCCGTTTGAGCGCACGAACCTTCTCCGGATCCTTGATGCGCCGGGCGAGCTCCTCGCGGGCCAGGGCAAGCAGGTAGGCGTATCTGCCGCGTTTCGGCGTGCTGCCCAGCCGGCGCGAGAGATCGACGAGCGTTCCGTAGGTTTCGACCGCCCGGCGCAAACCCTCTAGCTGGGCTTCGGACGCCGCTTTTCCCCGGAGCCCCTGGATGCTCTTCCACAGGTCGGTGAAAGCGTCGAGCCGGAGGGCTGTTTCAAACTTCCCCAGATCCTTCAGGTCGACGGTTCTGACGGTTGCCTCGAGCTGCAGAATGCGCCTGATCGTCTCACGCCGGTCCGGCCGGTCGAGCTGGAGGAGGGGGATGAGAAAGGCGTTCTTCCCGAGCAGTTTTGTCAGAATGGCCTCGACGTCGGCATCACCGATGACGCGCGCGGCCTGTTCCAACCCGAAGGAGAGATCTTCCGGGCTGTATATGAGGTCCGGCCCCGAGGCGGCGGCGGGGGCTCCCTGAAACGTGAACCAGAACGCACAGACGACAAAATATAGCGAACAATATTTTCTGAAAAGGCGTTTCACCGGCTTGCATCCCCTCGTTGAATGGCGTTGCGATCTGTCGCAGCCGATATTCTACCACACTTGCAGACGCAGAAATTCGGCAAGCGCCTCTGCTTCTGCCCTGCCTCGGCATGCGCGATTTTTGCCTGAATATGAAGAAATATGCGTCACCCCATTCCTCTCGAACGGCGATCGATGGTACCATGAGGAAAAACTTCCTCCTCGGAGAGACGTATGAAGAGTCCCGCGCGATTGAGAAACGACTTCATGATTCTCGTGGTTGCATTGCTCGCGATTGTCTGGCCTTGTGGCGCGAAGGCCGTCGCGACTTCCCAGACGACCTGCCCCGAACCTCTCCGATCCGGCCCGGCGGGCGAAATCTGGCAGGCATTCTGGGACATCAGCGCGTTTCCGCGCCTTTCCAAGCACGAAGGCCCTCTCCGGGAATATCTGAAATCCGAAGCCAGCCGCCTCGGCTTCGAGGTCCGGTCAGACCAGACCGGAAATCTTCTCGTCAAGATGCCTGCCACCGCCGGCCGCGAAGACGAACCTGTCACCGTTTTGCATGCGCATCTAGACATGGTCGGCGATCGCATCCCCGCGAGCCGGCATGACTTCACGCGCGATCCGATCGTTCCGGTCGTCTCGGGCGACTGGGTCACGGCGAACGGCACGACGCTCGGCGCCGATAACGGCATCGGGGTTGCGACGCTCCTCGGCATCATGCGCGGTTCGGTCGCCGATCACGGCCGTCTCGAACTTCTGTTCACTGTCGACGAGGAAGGCGATTTCACGGGTGTCTATGGCCTGACTCCGGCATCGTTCGAGGGACGCAGGCTGATCAACCTCGACAGCGAGACCGAGGGTGAGCTGAACATCGGCTGCGCCGGCGGCCGCGCTGACCGGGCCGTCATTCCGTGGAACCGCAAACCGGCCGGCGGCTCCGAGGTTCAGGCGATGCGCGTCGTCATCGGGGCGTTGCGC
>JAKJFL010000293.1:0-4870 GCA_022704935.1 Candidatus Rifleibacteriota bacterium | reverse complement strand
GGCGGCGGTTCCGCGTCAGATGAGCTCCTCCCCTCGCCTGTTCTTCCATTGCGACGGACGTGACGGACCCCACCTGCACGATGCGGGAAGTGGGCCGCCGGCGCCCGGACGGCGCGGTTCAGTCGGACCCGACTACTCGAAGACCTCATTCGACTCGTTCGTCGTTGACGAGGGAGTGTTCGTCGATATCGGAACCGGTCTGAACACGAATCCTGCGTACGCTGGCATAGAACGGCTCGATCTCGGCGGCGCGACGATCTTGCCGGCGTTCGCCGATGCTCACGTGCACTTCATGCAGACCGGTTTGACGCTGTTGGGATGTTGTTTTGATGCATGCAGGTCTCTCCAGGACGTCTTCGACGCCCTGGCCGGATTCGTCAGAACCGACGGTCACGACTGGATCTTCGGCTGGAATCTCGACGAAACGCAGTTGAAGGAAGGCCGACTTCCCACGATTGCAGAACTCGACCGCGTCGTCGGGCCGCGCAGGCTCTGGCTGTCCCGCATCGATCTTCACTCGGCGATCCCCAGTTCCGCCACGGTTGAATGGGCCAGGAACATCGACGCCGGGTTCCTGCCAGAAAACGGCCGGTTCATCAAGGACGCTTACAACCGTCTCGCCACGCTCGTCGTCGGAGCTCTTCCCGAATCGATGAAAATGACGGCACTTGAAAAAGCGCGCCGTTTCTGCCTTTCTGCCGGTGTCACCTCCGTTCATGCGCTCGAAGGCGGATGGAGTGCCTCGAGGGAGGACGTGGCGATGATCGCCGACTTCCTCGCCAGGCCAGGGTTTCACGGCCATGTGTATCATCAGTCGGAAGACCCCACGCTTGCTCTCGAACGCGGCTGGCCACGCCTCGGCGGATGCCTGTTCATCGACGGTTCGTTCGGCTCCCGCACGGCAGCCCTGTCGGCTCCCTATGCCGACGATCCCTCGACGAGCGGCGTTATATACCGCGATGCCGCGAATATCGAATCGCTCATCGAAACCTGCGCGAAGCACGGTCTTCAGCTCGCAATGCATGCGATCGGCGACCGTGCGATCGCGTCGCTCGTCGACGCCCATCTGGCCTTGCGCGACCTGTCCTCACCGCCTCCCGTTCCCCACAGAATCGAACACTTTGAACTACCGGGAAGGGAAACGATTCGCCGCGCGAAGGAAGCCGGTCTGCTGATCTCGATGCAACCGGCCTTCGAAGTGCTGTGGGGCGGCAGCGACGGGATGTATGCCCTACGCATCGGCGACCGCCATCGGATGACGAATCCGTTCAGGTCCGTTCTCGACGCAGGCTTGCGAATCGCGGGTGGCTCCGACAGCCCCGTCACCCCCGTCGATCCCTTCCTAGGCATCCATGGTTTTCTCAATCATCCCAACGCCGATGAGCGCGTGACGCTGAATGAAGCTCTGCATGCCTTCATCGTCGAGCCTCATGCTTTTGCCGTCCCCAGACCTGATCGCGGGAGGTTTTGCACACGATTCAGGGCCGATTTCATCTGCCTGTCGAGTGATCCGTTCAAGATCGATCCGCGCGAACTTCGAACCGTTCGGGCCGCGCGAACATTCGTCGGAGGGAATGAAATATCATGAAGTGTATTCATCTGCTGGTCGTGATCGCGCTGCTTTCCGCATCGTCCTGCGTTCATGCGCAGACGCCCCTCTCGACCAATACCACCCCAGCCTTGAGCGAGGTTTGCGCCATCTCGGAAGAATTTTTCTCGAAATTCGAGACGCTAGACGTTCAGACGGCGATGAACGGGCTTTTCGCGATATTTCCTCTGAATCAGCAGGCGCAGGAGGCATTCGTCATCGACGTGACGAATCTCAAGACGAAACTCGGCACCCCGACCGGCCACGAGTTCATCGGATACAGGCCGCTCGGCTCGACGCAACGATACTTCGTCGTATATTTCCTCACCTTCCATCCGCGCATGCCCGTTGCCTGGGAGTTCACCTTCTACAAGCCCGATCCGAAGGCGCCCTGGCAACTCAATTTCATCCGGTTCGACGCGGACGACATCCAGGAGTTTCTCGAGTTCACGAAGCTGCAGTTCGAGTCTCTTAGGCGGCAGAATACGTCCACCTCTGCCGCCCCCGCTACTCTTCCTGCCGAGCACCTGAGCGAACCTCCCTCCCCCGCTGTCGGCGAAATCATCCCGGCGCCGGGAAGCGGCACGTCAGCTCCCTGAGCCGAAAGATGACGATGAAACTCAAACCGGCCAGACGCATTCTCGATCTGCCACCCTACGTTTTCAAAAGAATCGACGACAAAAAGCGCGAACTTGCCTCTGCCGGATACCGTCTTCTGAATTTCGGCATCGGCGATCCCGACATGCAGACGCCCGATTTCGTCATCGAGGCGATGAATCGCGCCATGAGAGACATCGCAAACCAGAAATACCCCACGTATGAAGGGTGTGCGCAGTTCCGAGAGGCTGTTTCTCGGTATATGCACGACCGGTTCGGGGTCGACCTCGACCCGAAATCCGAGGTGATGGCCCTGATCGGCTCGAAGGAAGGCCTGGCGCATTTTGCCTGGGCATTCATCGACGAGAACGACATCGCTCTCGTTCCCGATCCGGCATACCCGGTGTACAAAACCACGACCGAGTTTGCGGGGGGCGAAGCTCACATCATGCCCCTCCTCGAAAAGAACGGCTTTCTTCCCGATCTGTCGAGAATTCCCGATGCGATCGCGAGGCGGGCTAAAACGTTGTATATCAATTACCCGAATAATCCCACCGGGGCGGTCGCATCCGAAAAGGAGCTCGCCTACATCGTCGAGTGGGCTCGGAAACATGAAGTCATCATCGTCTCTGATGCCGCATACGCAGAGTTGACATATGTCCCGGCTGATCGTCGCAGCATTCTCTCGATACCCGGCGCGAAAGATATCGCCATCGAGTTCCACTCGTTCAGCAAGATCTTCAACATGACCGGCTGGCGGGTCGGGTTTGCCGTGGGAAATCCAGCGCTGATAGCCGGTCTTCTCAAGATCAAGACCAACGTCGATTCCGGCGTTTTCGACGCCATCCAGCTTGCCTGCGTTTCGGGGCTAGCACACGTCGGCCCGTATCTCGAGAAGCTTCGGGCGACGTATATCGAGCGCCGGGATGCCATGGTTTCGATTCTCGACGAGTTCGGCCTGAAGTTCCATCCGCCCCGCGGAGCTTTTTATCTCTGGGCAAACTGTCCTGCCGGCACGACATCGGAAGGCTTCACGATGAAACTCATGGAGGAAACCGGCATCGTGACGACGCCGGGAACCGGCTTCGGAAAGCACGGCGAGGGCTACGTCCGTTTCGCGCTCACGCAATCCGTCGAATCGATCAACGCCCTCCCCCTCCGCCTCGCACAATTTCGCTTTCCCTGATCTCTGATATATACATGTCGTTATAACAATGCAGGGGCGGTTTTCAAATCCGCCCCTGCGTCGTTATATCAGGAGATGTATATCAGGAGTCGGCTGACTTCCAGTGGTCGACGTCGTTCACGGTGCGCGAGAGCAGGTCGTCGGCGCGTTTGTCCGACGTGGCTTCGACGGTGACGTTGACGAATGGTTTGTCGGGGTCCGGAAGGATGAGGGCCCACTCGCCGTCGCCCAGCAGGACTTTGACGCCGTCGATGAGCTGGGTCTGGCGTTCTTTCGCGAACTCCATCGCGTGTCGCATGACCTTGCCCTTGGCTTCCCAGGGGCAGGGAATGTTCTTGCTGCGGGTGTGGAACTTCGGAAGGTCGTCGACGAGCTTCGAGAGCGGTTTGTCGGCCCTGGCGAGGATCTCGAGGAGTTTCGCGGTCGAGATCATGCCGTCGAACACCGGTTGGAACGCCGGGAAGATCGTGCAGCCGTCGCCGTTTCCGCAGAACGAGACATTGTCCGAGACCGCGGCGGTCATCAGGGCGCGGCCGTTGGTCTTGGTGCGGATGACGGTTCCGCCGCTCTTCTTCGCGAGAAGGTCGATGGCGTCCGTCGCCGAGACGGGCACGGCGATGCGGGCGTTGGGCGTCATGTCGAGAATCAGCTTGACCCAGGCCATGAGAGCTATTTCGCCGACCAGGGGCCGCCCCTTGTCGTCGATGATCGTGATCTTTTCCGCATCGGAGTCGAGCAGCAACCCCAAATCGGCTTTGAGGGACTTGACGATCTCGGAGACGTTTTCGAGCGACGTTTTCGGGTTGACGCTCGACTTGTGGACTTTCTCCTCGTCCTGGAAGGTGTTGAGCGAGATGATCTCACAGCCAAGCTTTCCGATGAAGGCCGAGAAGATGCCGCTGGCTCCGCTGAAGGCGAAATCGACCACGATTTTCAGTGCGCGCTTGCGGACGATCTCGGTGTCGATATTGTTGAGCAGCTCGTTGCTGTAGAACTCGGCAACGCGCGGCGGGAACACGATGTCGCCGACATCCTGCATCGAGACGCGCCGGAAATCCTCGCGGTTGAACAGTCGCTCGATCGACTTCTGGTTCGTCGGGGCGAGTTCGCGGCCCTCGGCATCGAAGATGCGGATCTCGATCTGGTTCGGATCGTTCGCGACCATGCCGACGTGGATGCCGCCTGCCCGTCTGAAAGCTGTCGGCTTGAACCGCGCCACCGGGCTCGGCATGACGCGCAGGTCGGCGACGTTCACGCCGGCCGACGTGATGCCGCAGATCAGCGCTCTGTTTATAATTCTGCATATTTTATGACTGCTGCGCGAGCAGTTCACGCTAGCGCCCTTGGGAAGCGTGCTGCCGAACGCCGCGCCGACCTTGGCGGCAAGTTCCGGCGTGATCTCGAGGTTCCCGAGGCCGGAGATGCCGTAGTTCGAGAACAGGCTCTTCGTCCATTTGTCGCTCCAGACGATGCTGCTGAACACCGTCGAGCCGTCCTCG
>JAKJFL010000292.1:0-4889 GCA_022704935.1 Candidatus Rifleibacteriota bacterium | reverse complement strand
GGCACCAGCCACCGACCCCGGGAGAACCGGATCAGACACACCCGATACCCTCAAATGATCTTCTGACCGCCATTCCGATGGCAGGAACATCCGAACCATGGATTTTCACCACTTTCCACTGTTGACCGAGCTTTTCGGCTGGCTCAGAACGACCTGGGCCTGGCCTGGCCTCGAAGAAGTCGGCCGTTTCCTCGGCACGCACCTCATCTCCGGCATGATCCCCGCGTTCTTCATCGCCGGCGCGATCGCCGTCTTTCTCGATAAGCAGCGCATCACCAGGCTCATGGGGCCGCAAGCTCCCGCCTGGATCGCGTATCCGATCGCCTCGTTCGCCGGGGCGATCCTGACGGTCTGTTCCTGCGGCGTCATTCCTATATTTACAGGCATATTACAGCAGGGGGCGGGTATCGGCCCGGCTTTCACATTCCTGTTCTCGTCGCCGGCGGTCAACCTCATCGCCCTGATGTATACGTCTACCTATATGGGCCTCGGGTTCACCGCGGCCCGTTTCGTCGCCGTCATCGTCGTATCCATCCTGATCGGTCTCCTGATGCGGCTTCTATTCCGCGAACCCCCGCCCGAGGCCGCCCCCGCTCTTCTGATGGCCGAGGAGGAGAACGACCGCACCGACGGGCAGACCCTCATCTTCTTTCTCCTGCTCCTGCTGATCATGCTCACATCGACGGGCATCTTCGACCGGTATCTCAGGCCTGACCCCGTCGCCATCAACTCTCCCATGCTGACATCCGGAATGATCCGGGCCCTCGACTTCCTGCTGTCGAAGCTTCTGTTGATCTTCTTCGAAATCACGATCCTTGCCGGGGCCCTTTGGAAATGGTTCCGGCCGGACGAGGTGAAGCAGTGGCTGAAAAAGTCCTGGAGCCTCTTCGTGATGATCTTCCCCACGGTTCTTCTCGGGATCTTCATTTCCGGCCTGCTCGCCGCCCTCATCCCGCTGACCCGGTACATGTCGCTCTTCGCCGACAACTCGATCGAATCGAACCTGATGGCGGGCCTGATCGGCTCCCTGATGTATTTCGGAACGATCGTCGGCGTTAACATCGTGTCTACCCTCGTCCACTTCGGCATGCACACCGGCCCGGCCATGACCCTCATCCTTTCGGGCCCCGCCGTCAGTCTTCCGAGCGTCCTCGCGCTCCAGGTGGTCGTCGGCAGAAAGAAGGTCTTCGCCTTCCTCCTGCTCGTCATTCTCCTCACCGCGGTCAGCGGATATATATACGGCATGATATAGCATCGGTTTACAACCGCCGGACCGGATGTCGGAAGACAAAAAAAGGCTTGCACCGGTATTCCGGGCACATCGCCGCTCGTTCCTTCAGCGAGAACTCCGCGATTCGGCTGTTGTGAAAACCGATGCGCCTGCTCTGCGGTTATCTCCGGGGTGACGGTGAGGGGAAGAGTGTGGTATAAAGGTGTCGGTTCTGTCGGAGTGACGAAGGAATTCGCTCCGGGGCACGGAATGGTTGTCGTACAGTAATTCGAAAGGATCGTGTCATGTCGAAGAAGACTGCTGCTGATCTCAATCCCATCCAGGATTTGATGAAGGAAGGGAAATATGACGAGGCCCGGCCTCTGCTCCAGGAGTATCTGAAACACAAGCCGGATGATCCGCTGGCACTGCGCCTGTACGGCAACACATATGCCTATACCGGCTTTCTCGGCAAGGCCAAGAAAATCTGGAAGGAAGCCATCCGGAAGTTCCCGGACAACATCGACCTGCTGTACAACTACGCCCTTGCCTTCTACCTGCAGGGCGATTTGGAAACGGCCTACCGGTATTGGAAGCGTGCGCTTGGCCTGAACAAGAAAGATTCCGAGATCCTGTTCAGCCTCGGCCAGGTCGCGCGTGATCGCGGTATGCTCCGCCGGGCGGTTTCCTGGTGGAGGAAAGCCCTCCAGATCGATCCCTCCAATGTCGAAACGATGAACAACATCGGCACCGCCTTCGCTTCCCTCGGCATGTTCGGAAAAGCGTCACTCTGGTATGAGAAAGCGCTAGCCGAAGATCCCGACTACGCTCTCGCCCACCTGAACCTCGCCAATGCGAAGTTCGAACTCCACCAGTTCGACGAGGCTTCGGCACATGCAGAAAAGGCCGCCCAGCTCGACCCGTCGAGCCACCTCGAAGCATCGGAGACCCTGATCAGGAAAGTCAAGGCAGCCCGGCCGGTTGTTGCAAACCCGGCAACGGACACGAGGAAAGCCGAAGCGTAAAGAAAACGCCGATATTCCGTATACGCTCGCAGCCCCGGGTCAGATCGGCCCGGGGCTGCGTCTTATAGCTATATATCTAGAGCTTTATTGAAACTTCCGAGAGATTCTCAGTTCAGGGCGTCGACGGCAGACGGAACGTCGTCGGCGCACAGGCCGGTGACGACGACCCGGCGGTTGAACCGCAGGTGCTCGTTTTCCCTGGACAACCGTTCGTTTTCTAGTTTCGCGCTGCTCAACTCCCGGTTCATTTCGGCGTATTTAGCCGTCATCTCGGCCAGCACACCCTGAAGTTCCCGCATTTCCGACGCAATCGAGTCGATAAAGGAGCACAACGACGGCGAATCGATTTCCCGGGCCATCTCCGTGACCGAATTTTCCTGCTGCGGCATATCACCCTCCGATGAAGTCGAACCACTATGTTCCACAACCTTCATCGGCCAACCCCGCCCACGGGCTTAGCGGTTGGTGAAAAGTCATTCCGCCAGGCCGTGTGGATCGGAGCCGACGCACATCAGCCCGTAGGGCCCAGACCCGGCAGTCGCTTTGAAAAAATACTCGTATCTGTTTCCCTTTGCAGGGCACTGAGGCGGAGCAATGAGATAGCCGGCTTTCCAGAGCACATGCGCCGGATCACTGGCGAGTTCCCGCGTGAATCTGTGCTCCTGGCAGTAGACCTCGATCGCGTCCCTGATCAGCCTGTTGTTGGCGTAACAGGCCCGTTGCCTTGCCATGGGCCCGATGGGAAGCCAGGTCGGCGATACTTCGCGAATGACGATGACCAGCAGCAGCATCGCGCCGACGCCCATGACGATGCCGACCACCAGCACGCTCAGTGATGCCTGGAAACTCCTCAGGACAAGCCAGGTATCGTACAGCCAGCTTTTCCCGCTCCCCGGCTGTGCGTCGATGGTTCTGAGCTCGTCCTGCTTCGGCCGGGCAAGCCAGTATGCGCATTTCCGGCAGAAGCGCTGGCTCGGCAGAACATCCTGTTCGCATCTGGGGCAGCTGCGATAGGAATGATGACGCTCGATCGTCGATCTCATCGATTCTCTCCCATGCCGGCTCTCTCCCACTATACTCCCAACCCGCTTTCATTGGAAGCTCCCTCGTCATTCCCTTGATAAGCGACATTCACAGGGCCGGATGACGGATTTTCACCTCATATGCCCAATTTTCGCCATATTTCTCATCATGCAGCCCGGAAATGACGATGATTTGCTTGAAGTTAATATGGCATTTATTTTGCTATATGAATGCGGCCCTGTTTTGTCCGTTCCCGGCAGTCGGGCCCCATGAGAAGATGTATCCCCCGATGAAAGGGTTTCGAGATGAGAAGATCACCCCTGTGGCTCACCATTGTGCTGCTATTCGCCGCCTGCGCGGCGGTAAGCGCGGCTTACCCCGATCCGCCCCCCCTGCCTCCGACCCCACCCCTTCCCCAGCTCCCGCCCATCGGCGGAAACCCAGGCAACCCCACGACCCCGGGCAATCCCGGCACGCCGACCACTCCGAACCACCCGACGCCCCAGCTACCTCCTGGCGCGCCCACGACCCCGGGATATCCGGGGCATCCCCAGCCGCCCCAGTATCCGGGCTACGAATCAGCCGAGTCGCTGTATCGCACCGGACTGGAGGCCGCTTCCCGCGGCGATTATCGACGGGCGGTCTACAATTTTCGCAGGCTTCTCGAGCGATATCCGTATGATTTTCATGCTCCCGAGGCCGCCTTTCAGGCCGGCGAGTGCTGCTGCAAGAATGGGGAATATGACCTCGCCATCGAGTATTACCGTCGGGTCGTCACGTCGTATCCGCGCTCCGAAAGATGCGAAGAGTCGATGTATCTGGTCGGATGGTGCATGGTCACCCTTGGCGACCATCGCAGCGCGCTCGACCAGTTCATCGCCTTCATCAGGAAATACCCTAACGGCCGGCTGACCGACGAAGCATGGTTCTCTCTCGGCCAGTGCTACGAGCGTTTGAACGATCCGGCTGACGCGATCACCTGCTATCGCGAGCTGATAAACCGCTTTCCAGGGTCCGAGCTCTATTCCCAGGCCCGGGCACGGCTTCGCGCGCTCGAGCAGGGCGGGTATCCCCCCTCGTATCCGCCCACCTACCCGCCGGACAACGGATACCCCTATCACACCGACCGCGAGCTGTATGACATGGGCCACACGGCCCTGATGCGCAGCGATTACAACGGTGCGCGCACCAGCTTCGACGAGCTGCTCCGCCGCTACCCCGATTCGCCCTGGGCCGACGACGCCCAGCTGTGGAAGGCGAAGAGCTATGCCGAAGAACGCAACTGGAAGGAAGCGGCGGAAGCCTTCTCCGACTTCCTGTTCCGCTATGGCAATTCCGAGCTCCGCTCCGACGCCCACTACAACTATGCCTGGAGCCTGTACCAGCAGGCCATCGAGGCATCGGATCGCCGGCTGTTCGAGAAGGCCGCCGTCGAGTTCTCCAGCTTCGGCTCCTCTTTCTCGACGCATTACTGGGCGCCGGAAGCCGTGTATCTGGCCGGCGACTGCTACGACCGGGCCGGGAACACGACGACCGCCCGCCGGTATTTCCAGGAAACCGTCACGCGGTATCCAGACTCTACGGCTGCCCAGAAAGCCAAAGAGCGGCTCGACGGCACGTATTGATTCTTC
>JAKJFL010000002.1:0-21442 GCA_022704935.1 Candidatus Rifleibacteriota bacterium | reverse complement strand
CCGTGTTGGAAGAGCCTGATTTGTCGCGAGATGTGCCTCGATATACGTGTCGAGTGCCTGAATGAGTTCGTCGAGACGGGGTCGTGCTGCGGGCGACTTGTCGAGCATCTTCCTGACGAGCGGGAGGATCGGGGCGAACGACTCGTCGGGAATCAGCACCCCCGCCGGCAGGGTCGCATGGACGTGCTTCATGGCGATCGAGAGTTCGGGATTTTCGGCGTTATCGGGCTTGAAGGGCGTTTCGCCGTAGATGAGTTCCCAGAAGATGACGCCCATCGTGTAGATGTCCGATGCGGGTGTGAGATCCTTGACGCCCATACACTGCTCGGGGGACATGTATTCGGGCGATCCCATCGTAATGCCCGTTCTCGTGATGTTCGAAGATGTCTTGGCGATACCGAAATCGAGCACTTTCAGTATGCCCGAGCGAGTGACCATGATGTTCGAGGGCTTCAGGTCGCGGTGGATGATGCCGCGGGCGTGGCAGGCCGCGATTCCCTCGAACAGCTGGAGTATGAGGGCGGGAACACTCCGCCGGTCCTTGAGGAGATTCTTTTTGAGCGACGAGAGAGAAACACCGTCGATGTATTCCATCACGAGGAACGGCCGGCCCGATTCGGGGTCGATCGCCGACGCGTAAATATTCATGATGTTCGGATGTCCGACCGTCGCGAGCAGCTGGCCTTCGCGGATGAAACGCTCGACCAGGGCTGCGTCGCTGGCGTTCGACTCGTTCATGAGCTTGATCGCGACTTGGCGGTTCAGGGACGTATCGAGGGCGAGAAAAACCGTTCCCATTCCACCGCTTCCGAGCTCGCGCTGGATCTGGTAGATGTCACCGATGAGCCTGATGGCGCCTCGTCGGCCGGACGCGGACGACGGCACGACGCCGGCCGGGCTGGTCGTCGCAGAGGGGAGCGTGCAGACAAGCTCCTTGCGAAGCGTCTCCATGACCTCGTTCACTTCTGGACGGTCGGCCGGCTTTTTCGCCAGCATGCGGACGAGGAGGTCGGCGAACCGGCTGATGGATGGATTCGATGTGACGACCTCCATTGGCGGAGGCTCGTTCAGATGCATAAGAGCGATGGCGAGGGCCGGGTCCGCCGCGGAATCACCCGCGTCGAAGGGAAGCTTGCCCGTGAGGAATTCCCAGAGCATGACGCCGATGGCGTAGACGTCGGCCTTATGAGTGACGTCCGCTTTTCCGAGGCACTGCTCGGGAGCCATGTAATGCGGCGTTCCGAGAGCGACACCTGTCTTTGTCTGTTTTTTCGCCGTCTTTGCGATGCCGAAGTCGAGAATCTTCAATTGGCCTTCGCGGTTCACGAGTATATTGGCAGGTTTAATATCTCTGTGAATAATACCCTTCTGATGACAGGCCGAAATGCCGTCGAGAAGCTCGACGAAATGCTCGAACAAAAGTGTCCGGTTTTCGAGATACTGCTCTCGGAGATGGTCGATCGGCTTTCCGTCGACGAATTCCATGACCAGAAAAGGGACGTTCAGCCCTTCATCGATATCCGATGCATACACCGAGATGACGGCGCGGTGGGTGATCGTCGCGAGAACGCGGCCTTCGTTGATGAACCGCTGGCGAATCTCCTCGTTCGAGTCCGCCTCGAGGAGAAACTTGATGGCGACTTCCCGACCGAGATTGACGTCAAGGGCCTTGTACACCTGTCCCATGCCGCCGACGCCCAGTTGGGCGATGATTTTGTAGTGTCTTCCGATTATCTGGTCGGGCGTGATCATGCGTAGGTAATGTATCGGCAGAAGAGGGCCGAGTCAAGCCCGGAGCGAAGACGGGGAAAAAACGGAGCGTTTGTGCTAACGTAGAAAACCGGGCCCGATATCGGCATATGATCGCAGCCCCGAGAGGACGAAGCACGGACCCCCTTCATGGTAGACCCGAAAAAAACGCAGCTTGACGACATTGCTCAGGAACTGGAGCGCCGGCGGGCCGAGCGGCTGGCCGGTCACATCCAGATCAGGCGTCGCCGGGTGATCCTGCGGAGGTTGCTGATGTTCTGCGCCTTCGTCCTGGCGATGCTTGCCGGTATTTTCATCTTCAACTTCATCCGTCTGAACAGCAACGTGATCGAGGGGCATGTCAAACAGGGCCTGATGGAGCTTGCCAGGGGCAAAACACCGTTCACGGTCAGAAAAATTTCCGGTGATCTCATTTCCGGCATCGAGATCCAGGACCTCGTCGTTCAGAATCCGCATGTCAAAACG
This sequence comes from Candidatus Rifleibacteriota bacterium, assembly GCA_022704935.1. Taxonomy (GTDB): domain Bacteria; phylum Muiribacteriota; class Ozemobacteria; order Ozemobacterales; family Ozemobacteraceae; genus MWAR01. The sequence goes on along the minus strand of JAKJFL010000002.1, from coordinate 19,207 downwards.
GGGGGGCTGCTGCTCTCGATCCCGCGGATCGCCCTTCGATACTCGCTTTGGGATGTCTTTCTCGGGCGCATTGTGCTCGAGAGGCTTATTGTGATCGATCCGTCGGTCGTGCTTGCCCGTGACAGCGAGGGAAGAGCCAACTGGAACTTTTCGTCCCCCCGCCGCCCCGAGGAAACGACGGTCGGGACGACGACGACATCGACAACAACGGCATCATCGACGGAACCTGTGACCGAAGAGGACCTGACGGAGCAGATCGCCGACAGATATCTCCAGCACATCGAGCTGAAAAACGTCAGCCTGCTGATCCCGAAACCGCGCGACCTCTTCCCGGATCAGACCCTGATGAAGCTCCTCCGGATTCCGCCGGGAAACGTCCAGATCGCAGGCTTGAACCTCCTGCTGAGAAAGTATCCGCATCCCGATTTCATTTCCCACGTGCTTCGCCTCTCGACGCCCGATGATCCCACATGGCTGACGATGCAAATCAGTCGCACGCGGGCGTCGGGCGACGTCACCGCGTCCATGGACGTCCTCAAACAGGGAGTCGATCTCCTGATCAGGAACATCGGGGAGCGGGGCCGCTTCGTGAGCATGTTCGACCGGAGGAAAAAGGAACGGATGAACGTGCGCTTCATCGTCTCGAGGACCGGAGATTCCATTCTCGAACGCATGCGGGACCTTTCCGGCGTTCTCGATTTCGGCGATCTTTCCCCGCTTCAGACTCTTCTGCCGGAAGGCGCGAAGATCTGCGGTGCGGTGAAGATGACGGCGTCGTCTACGGAAGGGGCACAGCTCGTCGAGTCGCGCATCGAAATCGGCGTCGCGAGCTTCGATTTCCTGCTTCCCGGAATTATTCCCCTCGAGCGGCTGAACATCGGCGCCCGTCTCCAAAACCGACAGGCGCTCATCACCAGGTGTGACGGGTTTATCGCGAGTTTGCCGACATCGCACGTCGGCGGCATCGATTTCACCGTCCCCGGAAACGCCTTCGCCAGCTTTTCTTCGGATCTCGGCGGCGAGCGGATGACGATCGAGGGACGATGGAAATCCGAGAGCGAGATGCTTACCACGATCCAGGCCCATGTAAGCCGGAACGCCGGCCATGCCGGGATGCGCCTAGATCGGCTCCGTGAGCGCGGCATGATCTCCTACGGCACCCTCCGGTTCGATGCCGGGATAAGGGAGGGCGGAAGCCTTTGGGACATCGTTCCTATCAAACTGCTTCCCCGAGCCGTCGTCGGCAAACTTTCGGAATACTTTTCACGGGTCGATCTCGTGGGTCCTCTTCGGATCGAGGCCGAACTGCCCGGCCCCGAGGGCATTGGGCAGGGGCATGCCCTCGTCGACCTTGGCGGCGCCGGTCTTGTCAGCCGGCAACATTCCGACGCCCGGCTTCGGCTCGGAGGCCTCATGCGACTTTCGAGCGGAACGATCGACCTTGCCAGCGTATCCGCGACGCTGGGCTCGCTCGTTACCGAGGCATCCGGCCGCATCGCGGTCCAGGCGGGAAACAAAAAAATCGGTTCATATACAATGGCGGTCGTTTCCCGGCTCGATGGAGGGAAACCGCTCGTAATTTCGGGTGACAGGTTCTGGAACAGTCTCGGCCTGAACGGAACTCCCAGATTCGATTCGCTCGACGTCTCGGGCGACAGGGTTCTCGAGGCCCGGCTCACCTCGGCAACTGGATCGCAGAATATAGCTATGCATTTAAATAAACTTCGCCTCCGGCGTGGAAAGAAATCCTGGTGGCTCGATGACGTCGAACTCGAGCTCGAAACCGATGAACCGTTCGACCTGTCGCTGGGCAGGCCGTCGCGACTCGCGGCTGACGCGACGCTGAAGCTGTTCGGTTTCCCCGGAAAGGCCCGCGCCGTGGTGAATCTCGCCGATCCGACAATCGACGAGCTGGCGATCGAATGGAAGGGGGATGATTTTGGCCCGCTTCTGGCCGCTTTGCGCGAACATCCCGGCATCGATGCAACGGTGAAAAAGCTCGGCCTCGACATCGGGGGGGCGTTCACTCTGAATCTCAAGGGCTATGGCCGGCTCAACCGTCCCTCGCTGGCCGGATCGATCTCCTGTCCGAGGCTGGATGTGAAAGCCGGCGGCGTTTCGGCGGCCATGCCGTTCGATCTGTCGCTGAACACGGGTGAGGAAGGGGAATACCGAGGCGACGTGTCCACGAAGAACGCGAAAATCTCGACTGGCGGCGTCGATTTCGTTCTGGATGGCCTGCACAGCCGTCTTACCTGGGGCAGGCCCCGCGGCGCAAAGGCCCAGACGCTGAAAATGAACGGGAACACCAGGGTGTTCGATACGATTCTCGACCTCGAGGCGGCGATAGAACCGTCAGCTCGACGAATCAGGCATCTCAGACTGAAGGGCCAGAGCAGGCGCCTTCAGACGCTGATGGGCGAAGTCGCCCGGATCGGAAAGTTCAACCTGCCGTTCACAGTCGATGGCCCCGCTGCCGTCGAGTTCGTTGCGTCTGGGACGTTCGAGGCGCTCACGGCGAAGGCCGCTGCCGACGTCGACGGTCTCGACCTCCGGCTTCCTCTGCAGATCGGCTCCGGCAAAACACTGCCCGTGGACGTGAGCGGCATTTCGGGCCACCTGGAACTCGCTCAGATCGCGCCGGGAAGATTCGCCGGCGCGATCACGAACGGGAAGGCGAGGGCTGCCGGCGGGGCGGTAACGTTGTCCGGCAGGGCAAGACTGGAGCGAGAGGGAAAGCGGCTCGCACCGATGATCGACGGCCTGATTGCCTCCCTCGCCGAGGTCGATGCCGCACGGCTCATGGATATCCTGAACGGCGGTTTCCTGCCGGCCGGTGTCGCCGGCAAGCTGACGAACGTGACCGGAAAAATGGGCGGGAAGCTGAATCTTAGCGGAGGACGGAACCGGTACAGCGGCGAGGGTGAGGTCAGGATCGCGGGAGGCGGTTTCAGATGGACCGGCATCCCCGAGCCCATCAGCGCGCTCGATGCGACTATTCTCCTGGCGCGCAGGCAGGGACGGCCGGAGTCGGTCGTCGAATGGCGCAACGTGAAGGCCGCGTTCGGCCGTTCCCTCGTCTCGATTCCGAACGGTCAGGTCATCGACCCCCAGAAAAACGCGAAACTGACTATGAAGGGCGTTGTCGAACGGGCCTATCCGTCCGACCTGCTTGCGCTGCTGTCCGGCCTGAAACTGCCGACGGTGTCCTTCCCGAAAGAAGGTGCGTTCAGTGGCACGGTCAATCTCGGAGGCACTCTCGACGCACCGAGGTTCGATGTCGACGTGAAGACCGAGGCCGTGGACATCCGCTACACGAGCGAGGGACGTTCCTGGACCGTCCCGGTCGGCCCCGGCGCCGTGGCGATGACATACGACCTCGGCACCGGGAACGTGGTCGCTTCGACGTGCGACCTTGGCGTGATGAAGGGGCGAGTGCGCCTGTCGTCCGCTTCAGGCAGGCTGATGCCGGGGAAAACATCGAATTTCAAGCTGGCCGGAAGCATCGAGGGCGTCGATTTCGGAACGCTTGGCGGTGGGATCACCGGCGGAAACGGCTTCGGTCTCAAGGGGATCCTGGGCGGCGAATTCACGGCGGAACAGACGCTCGAAGGAACTCGTGATGCGGTGTTCCAATTACGCCTGAAGAACCTCGTTGTCGAGCAGATGCCGCTCGATCCGGAAATGGTCTCGCACATCGGCCTCGAATTTCTCGAGAAACCCGAGTTCACCGAGAGCAGGCTGAATCTCTACGTCAGCAGCGAGGGCGACGTGATCGAGCGCGGCCGGGTGCGCGTTGCCGATGCCCTCTTTGCGGGACCGGAGATGCGCCTCGAGATCAGCGACAGCGCCTTCGACCCGTACAAGCTCGAGCTCGCCGGCAAGATCGTGTTCAACCCCCAGCCCCTGCGCCGTACGAAACTTGGCCGAAAAATGGGCGCCATGACCCGCGTGCTTCAGGACAAGGCGACCGGCCTGCCATATCTCGATCTGACGGTCAGCGGAACCTGGGACCGACCGGAGCTCATGGCGAAAGCTCTCGAATCCAAGGCAAAGAAACGTGGAAAGCGGAACTTCATCAAGAGTATCTTCGGCGGCCGGCGCAGCCACAAGGCGAGCGTCCAGGAACTGATGGAATGGTTTCCGGGATGGCAGCCGGGAAAGTGACATGCGGACCGTCAATTCTCTGACCCCAAAACAACGAACCGGGAGATGAATGCATTGATGACACGGCGAATATTGAATGTGCTATATATTATAATGTATTTTGCCGCGGTGAGCCCGTGCGCCGTGGCGCAGACGTTGTCTGGACCGGCGGAGTCAGAGCCTGGTGCCCTGTTCGTCGTCGATGTTTCCGTTCCGGCCGGGGGCGGCCCTGCCTGGCGGCTGACGTTCGATCCCGCGACGGTGCAGTTCATGGGACTTGTCGCTCCGACGCCGGAGGTCCAGTTGTCTGGTGACTCGATGCTCGAAATCACGCCTGAAAACGGGAAGGGCGGTGTATACCAGGTCAAATTTCTTCCGTTTCCCAACGGCGCGTCCGCGGATTTCGTGCTTGGCCGGGCCGCTGGGGGAGGGGCGAAACTTCACGTCGCGTTCGTCGCGAAACTGGAAGAAAAGCAGTATCATTTTCACATCCTGGGCGGAGGCATTCTCCTCCTTGTCGTCGCATGGGCCGTCTGGCGATACCAGAAGAAAAATCCAGGCCTCATGTCGACACGATCGTTGTTTCTGAACTTCGAGGAACTCCAGAAGGCACGCGAGCAGTTTTTCTCCGGTCATCCGGCGCCGCCCGTTTCAGATGTTCCTGCAGGGGCTTCAGAACAGCCTCCGGGAAACGATGTATCTCCTGCCGTCCCGCAAACCGCCGAGCCGACACAGGCGATGCCTGTCATGACTGTTTCTCCGGAGCCTTTCGAAACGCCGGCTCCTGTTCCGCAGGCGGAACGGACACGTGAAATGCCGGTCTCAGTGCCGCACCCCGAATCGAAAGGCGCCCCGAACGAATCTGCCGGAATACCGGCGGAGAAGCCGGATCTGCCGCCCGGTGACGTTGATGCCGCTCAGGAGGCTGGTGAACAGCGGAAACCGCCGACTGAGGAAACTGGCGAAACGGCCGAGATGCCCGCTGTCGACATGTCGAAAAAGACTGTTGCCCGGAGCGGTATGTCAGGAAAAGTCCCTGCCGTCGATTCGACGGTTGCCATGCCTGAGACGCCACAACCAGATGAAAAGGTCGGTTCCTCCGACAAGACGATCTCGAGAAGCGGATTTCTGCGGCAGAGTGAGTCGGGGCCGGTTCCGGCCTCCGTCTACGTGAAACTCACGGATGAGAACGGAAGGGTGTTCGAAGGCCGTGGCGTGGAAGTGCTGATCGGTCGCGCGAAAGAGTGCAACATCTCGATGACCGCCGCTGAGGTGAGCCGACGGCATCTGCTCGTCAGGCGCGAAAAGGGCAGGTTTGTCGCCGTGCAGCAGACGACGTCGAACATCACGGAAATCAACGGAATGTCTGTCAAAGGCGCATTGGAAATACGTTCCGGAGACAAAGTAACCCTTGGCGGAACGATATTCACGATCGAGATCACGATCTGAGATGCGGGCAGAAGATCGGATCAGCGCCGGTTCATGACGGAAAACTCGAGGGTGGCTGAAGCGGTGTTACCGCCGATGTCTGATGCTTCGACGTCGAGGGCGTAGCGGCCATTGGCGAGGTCCGAGGTGCGAAGCGCGTATTCCGGCTTGTATCCGAGCGCGGGATTGCCGTTCGTCAGATTCATGAGGAAAAAACGCGGGCCGCCGTTTCCGTTCGATTCGATGACGCCCATCGGCGTTTTCAGGCGTTCCTTGTAGATGACGGTTGCTAGCTGGGTTCTGTCGCCCCTGATGGGAAGTCTGTCGAATTTGAACACGTCAGAGAAGGGAATGATGATCCCCGCCGGGGCATCGAGCCTGCGTACCGACGCCCGGATGCGATAGGGGGAATACAGATACCCGCCGCCCGGCAGAGAATCGGTGACGGCCATGACGAAATCGATGTCGCCGAACACCTCGGATTTGCCGTTGGAGCCGCCGAAGGCGACGGTTTCCTCGTTCGGAACGGCCCAGATGCCGTGGATCGTCGGCGGCTGGGTGTCCGGCACAGGGGCCAGGAAGGGGAGCGGGTTGAGATACGAGCCGTCTGAAGCGATCACTTCGAGGTGGATATGATCGTATTTTTCCGTCACCGGCAGAACCGCTTCCGTCCAGGGCACGATGTTGCCGATGGAATCGCCTGCGACGACGTCCGTCCCGCTTTCGGCTTTCGAGAGAAGATGGTAGGGGATCGAGCTCGGATCGAGATGCCGGAAACACCAGTTCGTTCCGTCTTTTGTGACAATACTTACTTCTATATATTTTGACGAGAGATCGCCCGAGGGAGTGAACGGACTTCGTACATAGGCGAATCTGAGAGGAGTGCGGGAAGCATCGATCCGATAACTCGAAATCGTCACCTTTCCCGACACCGGCGAGTAAACGACCGTCCCTGCCGGGGCGCGCACATCGAGGCCTCCATGGAGATACGGCACTTTTCCGTAGTTCTGAAAATCATGAAACTGAGCCCCGACCCGGACGAATCCGCGGACAGGCCAGGCGTTCTGACAGGCCGCCAGGTTCGGAATCAAAAAAAACAATAATAAAAAGATATTATTTTTCATAATATTATTCCTGCCCTCGAGCGGTTGTCGAGTTGCGGAAATCGATTATACTGCCGATGGCCCCTTGAAACCCGTGCCTACGAGGTAAACTTCGCGGCTTCTCGAGAGGGAGGCTTCGGGGTTGACGGATTTGAGGAACTCGAACTTCTTTTTTGCCTCGGAATGGAGATCCTTGTATTCGGAGCCTTCGAACACCTTGCCCACGAAACTGCCGCCAGGCTTGAGCCACCTGTCGCAGAGTTCGAGAGCCAGCGCCACCAGGGCGGCGGAGTTCGATGTGTCGGCATGGTGGATGCCGGTCGTGTCGGGAGCCATGTCGCTCAGGATGACATCGAACTTGCCTTTGGCGGCGTCGGCGATCTTCTTCTGCGACTCTTCGGCACGTATATCGCCTTGTATAATGACCGCGCCATCGATCGGGTCGATCGGGAGAAGATCGATGGCGACGACGAGCCCCCTCCCGTTCAGACAGTGGATGGCCATCTGCGTCCAGCTTCCGGGCGCGGCGCCGAGATCGAGAATCTTCATGCCTGGCTTCAGCAGCTTGTACTTGCGGTGAATTTCTTCGAGCTTGTAGGCTGCGCGCGAGCGGAACTGCTCTTGACGGGCCTTGCGAAGCCAGGGATCGTTCAGGCGGTCCTTGAACCAGGCTTTTGCCATGGTCTTACTGGATCGGCTCGACGGTGAGCGCCGTGTTGTTCATGCGGACGGGGGGAAGGGCCGTGATTCCACCGGTGGATTCGATATACCGCTCGATGGCGTCGCGGACTAGAACACCCGTGGTGATTCGTTTCATCGATTTCAGATATGTGTATCCATCGCCGCCTGTGCTCATATATGAATTCAACGCGACCTTGTACAGGCGCTTCGGATCGATCTTAGCGCCGGTGTCGTCGGTGATTTCGACGATGCGTTTCATCGGAGGACGATGGGGATCGAACGTGACCTTCAGATTCGAGGGCACCAGGTAGCCGTAATCGCCTTGAAATTCTCGTTTCATGCCGCTCGCGCGCAACTTGAAATTCTCCTTCGCGAACAGATTGTCCGCGTCGTTGACCGGGGAGAACGGCACAGAGAGCGACTTAGCCATCAGATCGACAACCTCCTCGCCGGTCATGGTGACGACGTCGACGTAGTTCAGAAAAGGCTGCAGCAGGAACAGGTCGTTCTTGGTCACGGGCCCCTTCCAGACCGGATACCGCACACCGCCGATATTAGTGACAGCGAAGTCGGCACCCGAGGCATGACGCATGGCGTCAGCTATAAAAGAACCTTCCGGGGAGTCTCCGCCGATGACTCCGCGCACCAGATCGACGGAAGACGTGCCTACGACGACGCTCATCTTCGCGTCGATTTTGTCCTGGTATCCGGCGACGAGCGCCTTCAGCTCAGGGTTTTCCGAATAAGATGCGATATACATCGAAATCGGCTCGTACTGGACGATCGTGCGCCACCTCTCGATGTCGAGAGTGGTTTTTCCCACGACGCGGTTGTCGAATGCGTTGTGGATGATCGGGACAAGTCGTTGTTCGCTGAAGAACGGCTCGGTCATAGGGGTGTGGCTGTGACTTCCGAGGATGAGATCGATGCCCGGAACGGCGTCCGCGAGTTTCCTGTCATCGTCGAGGCCGACGTGCGAGAGGAGAACGACGAAATCGACGCCCTGTCTGCGCAGCCGTGGGATGAGCTCTGTGAGAATCGGCACCGGATCGCGGAAATCGACCCCAGCGACGTTTTCCGCGAGAGAAATGCGCGCCGTGTCGGGTGAGAGAAGCCCGATGAACGCGAAGTCGATTCCCTTGAAGGAAAACCTGATATAGGGCTTCAGGAAAGGCAGAAGCCGCCCGGTCTTAGCTTCGAACACGTTGCAGGCCAGCAGGGGATGCCGCGCCATCGCCGCCGCGGAAGCGAGTCCGGCCACGCCGTAATCGAAGTCGTGGTTTCCGATCGTCGCGGCGAATGTTTTGAGATGGTTCATCGCGTCGATCATGCACAGGCCCTTCGTCTCGTCGACGACGGGGGTGCCCTGGAACGAGTCGCCGCCATCCATATACAGGGCTATACCACCGGATTTCAACGCGGCGAGTCGTTCCTGGCCGATGACGGTCGCGAGCGCCGCATAACCCCCGACGAGAGGCTTGGGTTCGCTTGCCGTCGTCGGGTCTGGCTGTGGGGACATGTGGCCGTGAATGTCACCGGTGTGGAGAATGACGAGCCGGACGGGAGCGGCACATACGGAAAACGACGCCGTCAGAAAGCCTGCGATAAGCAGGAACAGCGCATATCGACGGAGCGAAAACAGGTGGTTAGGGGAAGAGTTTCGGAGATCCCGGGGCTCGTGGCGGTGCATGGCGTCAGCTCACAGCGAATTCAGCATTTCACGGGCGTTCTGGGAGAGTTCGGGATTCGGTTCGAGTTTGAGACAGGCTTCGAACGCGGCCTTCGCGCTCCGCGGATCACCGGTTTTCGCAAGGCAGAGACCGAGCAGATACTGGGCTTCGGCATCGCGTGGAACTGCCTTGACGGCGCGCTGGGCGAACTGGAGGGCTTCGGTGTACCGGCGTTTGGCGATCATGTCACGGGCCTTGAATACCGCGATTGCCTCGTCGTCCTCGAGAACCATCTCGACCTGGCGCCGATTGACGGAGAGAAATGCCACATCGACGGCGTTGCCGGTGCGAAGATCGGTCAGCTTCGCGTTCGTGATGGGAAGAAAATCCTTGGTCGCCGTATCGGCATTGAGAATGTCAGACAGGCGGCTGTTTTCATACAGATGCACCTCTCCACGGATCATGTGATGGGAGGTGTACAGAATCACTTTGAGCTTTTCCTTGTGCGCTTTCATTACGATACGCTCCTTGAATGGATTGCGATTGATATTCTTACCATGAACCGAGAAAATATTCGAAATGTTGCTTCAGCACTCGACGAACCGTCCCTCGGCTTCGGCAAGAACCGTTCCGTCTGGCAACATCACGACGCCTTTCGCGAGATGAACACGTCCGCGACCGCCCGTGCGGTTCCCGACGACGGTCAGCGGAAAGCCGATCGGGGCCGGGCGCAGGAACTTGATGCGCATTTCCGCGGTCACGGCGAGAATGCCAGTGGAAATGATCGCATGGCCCATCATCTCGTCGAGCAGGGTGGTGAGAATGCCTCCGTGGACGATCCCCGCGTAGCCCTGGTGCGCCGGGCCCGATGTCCAGACCGTCGAGCAGGTGCCGGGGTCGTTCTTCTGAAGGGTGATCTGGAGCCCCTGGGTATTCCTGTGCCCGCAGACGAAACAGTGCTTGTCGTCGATCAGCTTTATTTTCGCCTGGTCGCGGTTCAGAAGCCTGTTTCGAGCTGCCGCCAGGGTTGGTGTCATGGAGCCCCTGTTTTCAGCGGCGGGAGTCGTCAGGGGCAATCGCTCACTGAGCAGAATGTTGTGTTCGGTCAGCCTGCTCTTCAGCGTTTCATACGCCGGAACGGGAAAGCCAGGCATGACCGGATCACCGGTGAGAAAAGGAAGGGGGCCGAGATCGTTCAGCCCGTGACCGGTGAGCTCGGCGAACCGCGAGAAGAGGTGAGGCGTGATTGCACGGAAATGGACGGGAAACGCCTCGCGAAGTACGCGCATTGCGGCGGCGACCTGCTCGAATCCGAGGGGGGGCCTGCCGCTCATCGCGGTTCCGGGAATCGGCTGAAACGGAACGAGTCGGACATCCTGAAGCCAGGGATCGGCTCCACAGAAAGTGCCGACGGTCCTGAGGAACTCATGACGCTCGGCCTCGGTTTCACCGATACCGATCAGAAAATCGAGATGGTAGGGAAGCTGCGACCGATGCGCCTGCTCGATCAGGCCTTTCGCGTGTTCCGGGCCACGGTTGCGAGCCTCGGCATGGGCTTCGCCTTTCCCATGCAGGCCGGCGGCGGTAAGGGAAAAACGGACAGAGGCCGCCATTTCCGAAACCGTCTGCACATCAAACGGGTCGAGAGCGCCGGCTTCGACGACGGGAAGAAGCCCCGCTTCCACGGCAAGTGCGCACCCTTTTCGGAGATATTCCGAGAATGCGACGCAGGATTCCCGCTTGAGAGCGAACTGGATCGAGGGGTATACGTGGGGAGAATCCCCGGACACGAGCGAAACCTGTATGGCACCTGCCTTGGCAAAGCCGATGAATTCGGCGGCGAGCTTTTCCAGAGGCATCAGGTCGCTTTCGACGTCCCGGAAGGAGCAGTATCCGCAGGAGTTGCGGCAGACGCGGCAGACCGTCACGGCGGCGCCGAAAACATGTGTAAGCGTTGTTCCCTGGGTCATGACACGCATTGTATCACAGGCTACGATTCTTGGTGGCGATTGTGTTCGTCCGGCTCGGCAAAAAAATATCCGAATTTCCTGGAACTTTGAGTATGATACGCAGGTCTAAGGGGTTTGAAAAACGATACTCGAGGTGAGTTCCACGATGTCGAAAACCTGTCACCCGATACTTGAGGCTGGAACGCGACGCCAGGTTTCACGCGTGCGGCTTGTTGCCTTGCTCGCGGTGTTTATAGCCATGCTCTTCTCCATCCCGGCAGTCGCGCAGGATGTCTCACTCGACGCCGAGGTCGACCGGACCACCGTCAAGTTCGGCGAATCCCTGACCCTGACGCTCACTCTGGCGCAAGGGATCAGCGCCGGAGGGGGCCGTCAGATCGTCACGCCAAACGTCGATTCGATCCCCGATTTCGATATCGCCGGCCGACGGTCGGAGCAGAACATGAGTTTCATCAACGGCGTCGGCCAGCTCCAGGTCCGGACATCGCTGGAACTCGTGCCGCGCGGCCCCGGAGATTTCACCATTCCAGCCATGGGATTCAAGCTGCCCGATGGTCGCAGCGTGAGTTCGAAGGCGATCAGGGTGAAGGTGCTTCCCCCCGAAGACGAGAAAGCGGCGGGGCAGGGAAGCGCGCAGCCGGCCGCCCCGGAGGATGATGACACCTCGCGGGTCGCGAACACCGGAAGAATGAGCCTGTTCAAGGCATTTTCAATGCTTCTCCTCATCACGGCGGCCGTCATCTGCCTGCCGATCCTTCTTTCCTGGTATATGAGCCGCCGTTCCGCTTCCCCGCGCACTCGCACGGCAGCCGCGATTTCGGGCGACACCGGCTCGGCCGCGGTTGCTTCGGACTCGACGGTCGTTGAAGATGCCAGGATCGTCGCCGCTGCCAGGCCTTCCGTGGAAACCGTCGATTTCGAGCGCGAGGTCGAGCGCCTCAAGATCGAATACAAGGAGCCGACCCTCGAATTCTATAGAGTCTACTTTGATATATTTCACAAGGCGCTAGTTTCGGCGAATCCGAGAATGAAACCGGAGCAGACGCCCGATGAACTCCGACTTACCGCCGAAGAGCATTTCCCGCCTGCCGTCTCGTCGCGCATGAAACCGGTCGTCGACGAGTGGGAAGGCGTGACCTACGCGAGGATGCTGCCTTCTCGCGCCTTCAGCGCCCTGCATGACGACGCACGCACGATCGTGCGTTCCCTCACCCACAGACAGGAGACCCAACGATGAACGCTGGAATCGACCCCGCACTGAAGTCCGGCATCGAGGAGACCGGCAAGATCATCGCCCAGGTGAGATCCGAGGTAGGCAAGGTTCTCGTCGGGCAGAAACATCTGCTCGACAGGCTGATCGCCGCCCTCATCACCAACGGACACATCCTTCTCGAAGGTGTGCCGGGCCTCGCCAAAACGCTTGCGATCAAGGCGCTCGCCCGTACCATCACCGTCGACTTCTCACGCATCCAGTTCACGCCCGACCTTCTGCCGGCCGACCTGATCGGAACGCGCATTTACGACCCCCAGAAAACCGCGTTCTTCACGCACAAGGGGCCGATTTTCTCCCAGTTCGTCCTCGCCGACGAGATCAACCGCGCGCCGGCCAAGGTGCAGAGCGCGCTTCTCGAAGGCATGGAAGAACGCCAGGTGACGATCGAACACGAGACGTTCAAACTGCCCGAGCCGTTCCTCGTGCTCGCGACCCAGAATCCGATCGAGACCGAGGGAACCTACGCGCTGTCCGAAGCGCAGGTCGACCGCTTCCTGTTCAAGGTGAATGTCGGCTACCCGGGCTTCGAGGAGGAACGCCTCGTCGTCCAGCGCATGGGCCTTGCCGAAGAGGCGCACACGCTCGACGTCATCCGGCCGGTGCTCGATACAAAGAGCGTGGCTGACCTTCGTGAGATGGCAAAAAAAGTGTATGTCGACGAAAAGATCGTCGAATACATCCTTCGGCTCGTCGATGCGACCCGCAGGCCGCAGGAATACCGTCTCGAGCTGAAGGGGTATATCCGCTACGGAGCGTCGCCGCGTGCCTCGATCTATCTCGCGCGGGCCGCGCGGGCGATCGCGCTGATCGCCGGCAGACCGTATGTGAAACCCGACGACGTGAAGGCCATTCTGCCCGACATCCTGCGGCACCGCATCATTCCGACCTACGAGGCGGAAGCCGACGAAGTGGACTCCGAGGAGATCGTCCGGCGGCTGTCGGACGGCGTACCGGTTCCCTGAAAGAGAGGGCGTGAATGCTTCCCCGTGAGCTTCTGGCCGAAATCCGCCATATCGAGATACGGACGCGTCATCTCGTCGACTCGGTCTATGCAGGAGGATATCGGTCGATATTCAAAGGTCGGGGCATCGAGTTCGCGGGCATTCGCGAATACTCCCGTGGTGACGAATACCGGTCGATCGACTGGCGGGTCACGGCCCGGACGGGTGATCTGCACGTGCGGGAGCACATCGAGGAACGTGAGTTGCAGATGGCTGTCGCGCTCGATCTCTCTGCCTCGATGTCGTTCGGCACCGGCTCGCGGGAGAAACGTGAAACCGCCGTCGAGTTCGCGGCAGCGATGGCGATGGCGGCCGACCGCAACAACGATCGCGTCGGCATCTGCCTCTTCACCGATCGTGTCGAGAAGTTCGTGCCGCCGGCCAAGGGGCGAACGCACGTCCTGAGGCTGATCCGCGACCTGATGTACACCCTGCCCGAGAACAAGGCGTCGGATGCACGGCCGGCGCTGGCATTTCTGAACCATTCCCTGCGCCGGCGCTCAATCGTGTTTCTTGTCACGGATGGAATCAGCCTCCCCGCGATGGAACGGGAGCTGAGGATCACCGCTGCAAGGCACGACCTGATTCTGGTCCTCGTCGAGGACCAGCGAGAGAGGGCGATGCCCGACGTCGGCCTGATCGAACTGGAAGACCCCGAAACCGGTGAGGAGACGATCTGGGACACCTCCGACCCTGCATCGGTGGCGAAGTTCATGGATGAGGCGCATCGGAACAGGGCCGAACTGCTCGCGCGCGCAAAACGGCTCGGGATCGACGTCATCCGCCTGACCGCGGGTGAGTCGGTCATCAGACCGATCTGCAGACTGTTTGCTGAACGTGAGAAACGGGCCGCTTCGGGCGGTTGAATAGTGGATATTATAGAATATTCCGGAGGAAGGACATGAACGGGGCAATTGGCCTGCGATCGAGAATAAACGCGATTCTGCTTCTGCTTGTCGGAGGGCTGGCTCTCGGATTGTATCTGTACTGGCATGTCGAGGGACGATCGGGAACGATTCGCAGCCGGTTCGAATCGGGAAGGACGTATGCGGCTGAACTGCTGGCCCATGGCCTAGTCCGCGAAGCCGTGAACGTCATGGAGACGGCGCTGGCCGCCGAGCCGGCTTCGGCGCGGGCACTCGCCCTGCGGCGTTCCGTCGCCGACATCTGCATGGACAGGCTTGGCGATTACGAGAAGGCCCTGGCCGAACTCGTCTTCATCAAGACCGCCGATCCGACGAAGGCCGCCGCCGTCGAGGCCCCGATCCGCCGGTGTCTTGACCGCCTGGGCAGGGTGTATGACGTTCAGCGGCGACTGATGCTCGAAAAAGGCCTCAATCCGACGCAGGTGAACACGGCCTCCACGACAGCCGTCCGGTTTGGTAACGAGTCGGTGATATCGCTCGCCGAGATCGAACAGCGGCTTCTCCGCGCGAAACTTCCCGCGAAGGGCGCACCTAGGGAGGCCATCGACAACGCCGTCCGGGAACTGATGAGCGAGCGGCTCCTGCGACGTGCGGCGGCCCGCGCCGGTATCGATCGCCAGCCCCTCTTCCACGAGCAGGTCAGGCGATTCGAGGACAACCTCGCGATCATGCGGTATCTCGAAGATCATGCGCTTAAGGATGTCCAGGTTGACGAACAGGCGGTGAGCCTGCATCTCGAGAAATACAAAGACCGGTATCAGGCCCCGCTTCGCGTCACATACAGCATCTTTGCCTTTCCCGACGAGGCTTCGGCGCATGCCTACGCAGCGGGACAGCCGGCATCAGCTCCAGAGACGATCGGTGACCGCCTCTCCGGAACGCCCCAGGAACTTCCTCCGGCCCTCAAATCCATCCGGTGGGAGTCTGATCCTCCAACCGGACTTCTTGGCCCGATGGAGCTGGATGGAGCATGGGTTGTCTATCTCATTCACGAGGTCGATCCCGGCAGCAGGACGCCCCCCGAGCTTGCGAGGCAGCAGGCCCGGCTCGAGCTGCTCGAGCAGAAGAAGAGCTCCAAGATCGCAGAACTCATTGCCGATCTTGCACGGCAGGAAGATGTGCGCGTGATCGATGAATCGATCCAGGTCGCCTTCCAGCCAGCTTCAGCAGCCGTTCCGGTGGGTCGGGCGGAAAAGTGACGGTGAGGTCGTTCCGATGAACATTCGCAGATACGGTCCAGATGTGCTCCTTGCCGGAGTCGCATCGTCAGCCGTATCTTTGTCACCGCTGCCTCCCGGCGAGGTCATTTACGGTCTCAAGCCGCCGGCGATGGTGCCGTTCGACTGGTGGTCTCTTCTCATCGACGTCGTTCTGTTCTGGTTTTTCGTATGGCTCTTGTTCCGGGTCACGGCATGGTGGCGCCGCCGGAGCGATGCACGCGACGCGGCCACGCAGGAAGAGGTGGCCGTCGATCACCGGCAGGAGGCGCTCGACGCGCTTGAAAGGCTCAAGTCATCGCCAGTCTGGCGCGAAGGCCGGAGCAAGGATATCTGCGAATCGCTTGCCGGCATTCTCAAGACGTTTCTTCAGGGCAGGTATTCCGTCGGAACTGGCGCTGCCGCCACGACGGATGAACTGATGCAGGAGTTTCCGAAATATCGTGTTCCGGTCCCGCTTCATCAGGAGACGCTGAGCCTGCTTGCGAATTGCGACGAGGTGAAATACGCGCGCGGTAGTCTCGGGGCTCTGACGCTCGACGAGCTGTGGAGCCGGTTCCATGGACTCATCGTGAGGGAGGACTGGCGGCGATGAGATGGCTCGATCCGGAGTTCATCCTGCTTGCGGCCCTCATCGGCCTCGCGATCGGGTACAAGCTGCTTGTCGTCGGGCCGCTCAAACGTGGAGGCCTGCGTTTTCCCCTCGCGCATCGGCTGGTCGGGGTCGAACCCTCCCTGCGCGTGCGGCTCATCTGGCTGCCCGACCTGGTGCGCCTTGCCCTGCTTGTGCTGCTCGTTCTGGGGCTCATGCGACCGCAGTGGGGCATCGAGCACGAGACCGTGAACAGGCAGGGGATCGACATCATGCTTGCTCTCGACGTTTCCGGCAGCATGGCGGCCGAGGATTTCAAACCGAACCGATTGAAGGCCGCCCAGTCGATCACCGAGCGGTTCATCAACGGGATCCGCGACCACCGCCTCGGCCTCGTCGTGTTCGCCGGGCTTGCCCTGACGCAGTGCCCGTTGACGATGGATTACGGCGTCGTCACCGAACTGTTGCGCCGTTCGGACCTGCGAATGATCAGGGCGGACGGAACGGCGATCGGAGACGCGCTGATCAACGCCGTCTACAAGTTCAAAAAATCGCCCGGCGAGAAACGCGACCAGGTAGTTATTCTTCTGACCGACGGCGAGAACAATTCGGGCGTGGTCGATCCCCTGGAAGCTGCGAAAGTCGCAGCGGAACGCGGAATCCGCGTCTACACGATCGGCGTCGGCAGCGTCGAGGGGGCGCCGGTTCCAGTCGATACGCCGATGGGGCGCCAGTATGCGCGTAATCCCGACGGCTCGCTGATGATTCCGAAGATAGACGAGCAGCTGCTCAAGGATATCGCCTACGTGACGCAGGGAAGATACTTCCGTGCGACCGACAATACGACGCTCGAATCTATATATGAGACGATATCGAAACTCGAGAAGGGCAAAATCGATGTCGGCCGCACCGTCCAGTATGCCGAACGAGCCGAGTGGTTCCTGCTGCCGGCGTTCGCGCTGCTCGCCATCGAGCTGTTCCTGCGCGGCAGAATCTTCGCGAGGGTATTCTGAATGTTCAGGGAACCGACGAACCTGCTTCTGACGCTTGCCGGCCTGATCTGGGCCGCCCTGCTCGCCCGTCGCGTAATCACCGATCTTCAGACGCGCCGCGAGCGATTCGCCACGGGACTGATGATCTCGAGAATGGCTGCGCACCAGCCGACGCGCCGTCCCGTGAACAAATGGCTGATGCTGCTGCTGGCGTTCGCCCTCATCGGCGTCGGCCTCGCAAGGCCGACGGGCGGTAACGTGGAGGAACAGGTGACGGGCCGCGGGATGGACGTCATCGTCGCGCTGGACGTTTCGACGTCCATGAAGGCGCCGGATATCGACGGAAACTCGCGGCTCGATGTCGCAAGAGCGCTCATCGAGCGCCTGCTCGGCGCGCTGCGGAACGATCGCGTCGGCCTGGTTGCGTTCGCCGGCGATACGATGGTCCAGTGCCCGCTGACCCCCGACAAGGGAGCGTTCCTGACGTTCCTCGAACGCGTCGACCCGGCGATGCTGACGGTTCAGGGCACCAACCTGGCTGCCGCGATCGAGACGTCGCTCGACCGGTTCGACTATGTCGCTTCGAGGACACGTGTGATCGTCCTGGTTTCGGACGGCGAAGACCGCGATCAGGCACGGGTGGCAAAGGCCGTTGCCGATGCCGACAAACGGGGCGTGCCGATCTACACGGTAGGCATCGGGAGCCTCGAAGGCAGTTACCTGCCCGAGGGCCGCGACATGTGGGGGCGCCTCATCTACAAGACCTTCAAGGGAGAGCGCGTCGTGACGAAGCTCGACGACGCGATGCTTCGCAGGATCGCGAATGATGCCCGCGGCGCGTATTTCCGCACGAAGGATGTCGCCAGCGCGAAAAAGGTCGCGGAAGCTCTCGAGTCTCTGCCGAGAACGGCCATTCATCAGGGCACCCAGGTCGTCACGCGGGAGCTTTTCCAATTGCCGGTCCTTCTGGCATTCCTGCTGTTGCTTGTCGAATGGATGGTTTCCGAACGGATCCCCTACGAGCGTGAAAAAGATCATTGGCTGAAACGGCTATGAGATATATAAAATTTAATAATATATATATTACCGTGCTTGTTGCCGTTCTCTCGATACCCGGTATGGCCGAATGCTGGGGAGGTCGGGACGTGGATGATGGACTTGCGGCCCTGCGCGTCGGCCGTCTCGAAACGGCTGCGGCGGCGTTTCAGCGCGCCCGGTTCGACGATCCCACGGAACCACGTATTGCATACGATCTCGGTATCGTTGCCTATCATGCACGGCGATTCGACGAAGCTGCCGGCGAATTCGAACGTGTCGCCTCGAGTCCGGTTTCTCCGCCGGGGCTTGTTGCGGATGCCCTGCACAACCTCGGAAACTCCCGGTTCAAGGCGGGAGAGTATCACCAGGCGGTTGAGGCATATCAGGCGGCTCTCGCCCGACGTGATGATCCTGAAACCCGGTTCAATCTCGAACAGGCGCAAAAGCGCCTTGCCGAACAGCAGGCGGCCCAGCGGGCTCAACAGAAAGACCGGCAAGATACTGGAGGGGAGCAGCAACAGCAGGACCGGCAAAATCAGGACCAACAGCAGCAGGGGCAGCAACAACAAGGTCAGCAAAAACAGGGTCAGCAACAACAAGGTAAGCAACAGCAAGGTCAGCAAGGTCAGGAAGGACAGAAAGGTAACCAACAGGCTGAAAAAGAGGGGGCCGACAAACAGCAGGGACAGGAAAGCGGGCGAAACGGCGCGGAACAGCAGAAGCAGCAGCCAGGTCAGTCTGGCGTCAATGCCTCCGATACGCAGCAACAGTCGTCGGAACGTGCCGGGCAGGATACGGCGAGCGGAACGCCGAAGGCTGAGGAAGAACGTCGCCAGCGACAGGCGAACGCAAGCGATACCCTGAAGCCTGAAGACGCTAATGCCTCTGAATCGAAATCTTGGAGCGAGCAGGAGGCGAAACAGCGTGACGTGAAACTCGAGCCGGAAACACAGTCGGCAAAGGACATCCCCGACGCCTCACAGCGCGCGAGGGCTCTGAAGAACCAGAAACTCAACGCCTACATGGTCGAACGACTCCTTCGCCAGATGGAGGAACGTGAAAAGGAGGTTCAGCGCAGATACCGGCGCGATCCGTCGGACCGCGACCGTGACGATATCTTCGATGATCCGTTCTTCATGGATCCTGACAGAATGCGCGAATTCATGGAAG
>JAKJFL010000291.1:0-4922 GCA_022704935.1 Candidatus Rifleibacteriota bacterium | reverse complement strand
CGCCCGCCGCGGCCAGGGGCTACGACGCGGGCGGATACGTGGTCCAGGCGGGCGACACCGCTCCCGCGATCGCGCAGAAACTTCTCGGAAACGCGAATCGCTGGCAGGAACTGATGGCCTATAACCGGATTGCCGACCCGAACTCGTTGGTGGTCGGTCAGCGCCTGCTTCTGCCTGCCGCCGCCGGTGCCGTCCGTGTGTCCCGCACCGCCCCGGCCCGAATGGCGGCCGCCGCGGCTGCACCCGCACAGGTTGCCCTTGCCAGGCCCGCGGTCGCACCCGCCCCTGTCGTGCGCACGCCTGTCCGGGCGTCTGCGGCCGCGCAGGAATTTGAAGCCGTCGAGCCCGAGCTGGATGCCGCACCGACCGTGAACGCGCCGCAGAGAGTATCTGCGCCCGCCGTCGCGCAGGCGAAGAAAACTGCCGGAACTGCCGGATTCGATGCCGATGCCAGCTATTACGGCCAGAGTGGTGGAACCTACATCGTCCAGAAAGGTGATACCCTGGGGAAGATCGCGAAGAAGCTGCTCGGTTCGAGCAAGCGCTGGCGCGAAATCGCCGGGGCGAACCCGCAGATCAACCCCAATCGCCTCGAAGCCGGCATGAGCCTGAGCATCCCCGGAATGGAGCCCCCGGCCCAGGTGGCCGCAGCCCAGTCCTTCGATGCAGGAGGCCAGACCGCCATTCCGGCATACGAGCCGCCGCCCATGGCGCCGCCTCCTCCCTCGTTCTCGGCTCCTCCGTCCGCGATGATGCCCCCGGCTCCGCCTGCTCCGGTGATGCCTCAGGAGATGGAACCTCCGCCTCCGCCGCCCTACATGAGCACCGGTGCGATTCCACCGGCGCCCATCATGGCAGCTCCGCAGACAGGGCCTGATGCCTCTACCACGCTCTATCGCGAAGAAAAATACCGGATTCCCGATGAGCTCAAGCCCACCGACTTCTCGCCCTACTTCCTGAATCTTCGTGGGTATCACGGCCTGATCGAAACCGAAAGCGCCCTGATCCCATATTACAAGACCTGGCATTTCGGCTTCGGATTCCGCTACGACAAATACAAGTATCTCAACGGGAAGGATGACGTCATCGACGGCCGCCAGTGGGTCATGCCCGTCAGTCTGATGTATACCGGCAGGAAACTGATGGCCGGCGTCACCGTGCCGTTCCAGTCCTGGGAAGTGACTCGCACCGGCGGCGGTTTCCCCACCGTCGACCTCTCGGGCGTTCATGATCCGGAAGTGAAACTCGGCTACCAGATCTGGAAGAATTACGAAGGCAACCATGCGGTTCTGTTGCATGTCGCCGGCAAATTCTCCTCCGACAATTATCATCAGCCTCTGATCGATCTTTCCGGCAAATCCCGCGTCGGTGTCAAAATCGGCCCCACCAATGCGACGCGCGGCAGCTGGGTGGAGTTCGGCGGAGCATACTCGGGCCGCATCAGCGAGCGCTGGGCGAGCCACGTGAACCTCGGCATCGCCAACGACGCCGAAGACAGCATCTCGAAATACATGTATCGCGGCGGTGTCGATTACCGCGTGAACCAGCACTTCTCGTTGATCGGCGAACTCGATGGCGAGAGCTGGGAGATGGATAATGGACCCGACGGCCCGAATATCGACCTCATTCTCGGCCTGTCCGTGTTCAACGAGAGCTGGCAGGCGAGTCTCGGCTTCCCGATGGCTCTCCAGAGCGATTTTGGATATGGCCACGACTTCGGGGTGACGTTCGGGTTGAACACCCGCTGGGACTGAGCCCCAAAATCAAAACCCCGCGACTGGAAACGGTCGCGGGGTTTTGATTTTGGGGAAGTTTGAAGTTCGAAGTTTGAAAAAGAAAGCGATTCAGAGCGCGTGCTTGGCGCGCAGCTTCTTTATGATGGTTGTTAGAATAGATATCAGTTGATTTGCTTCGTCAAGGAGCGGGGCGGTCTGCTCGGAATCGGCGAGATCACAGGCGTTATATTCGCCCCCATCGACGTTCCCGCCGGCAATAATTGGTTCGCCAGAACATGCGTCACACCGTGCTGTCCCTGAAGAGTGTAACAGAATTTCACGATCTGCGTCACAAACGCAAAACTTCGGTCAGGCAGATCACTTTTCACCCTTCGTCCTCTCTTCTTCTGTTTTTCTTTCCGTTGTTTCCCATTTCAAACTTCAAACTTCACTCTTCAAACTTCCTCGGTTCTGCGCGCACCCCTGCGCGCAGAACCGAGGCCACCTCGTGGAGGTCGATCCCCGCTGCGAGCGACTGAATCTCCTTGTCGTTCAGCAGGTCAAGGACTTTCGGATGCTTGATCAGGGCGGTGGTGTTCTTCTGTTGAACGAGCGTGCGGAGCTCGGCATCGTTCGAGAGTGCCTGGATTTTCGGATGCGACCGGACGGGAGCGAAGAGCGTGGCGAGGCGCTCCTGGTCGACCTTTTCCGGGTCGATGCCGGCTCGGGCGTCGCGGGCGAGTTCGACCAGTTCCACGACGCCGGATGCCTGGGCCGGAACGAGCGGAGCGGCGGCTTTTGAGACTTCCTGTGACAGCTTCCCGGTCAGTGAGACCGGCGACGTATTCCAGGCAGGCTGATACAGGGAAAGCGGCCAGGAAACTAGGGCGAACAGAACGAGTCCTTCGGCCGTTCCGAGACAGAGCCCTGCGGTCGCGTCGAGCGTGCCTGGGGAACGTTTCGGATCGAGCACCAGGCGGCCGAGCAGGCCGATGACGAGGTAGGCACCGATCGCGCAGAGATAGAAGCCGCCGACGGAGGCGGCGATTCCGCTGAGTCCGGCGGCGGTGCCTGCGATGGTTCCGAAGAAATATCCGCCGGCGATCGAGGCTGCGAGTCTGAACCATCCGAACAGGGCGGAGATCGCCCCCTGCAGCCAGCCCTGGAGACCGAACCAGATTGCCAGCACGCAGAGCAGGGTTCCCGAAAAGATGTTCAGATTCTGGTGCTGGCGCGCGACGAACCACGAGATGACGGTGACAAGCCCCAGGAGCGAAAAAACGAGAACCCGTAGCAGAACGACGAACATCAGCGACGGGCCGGGCGTTCCGGAGACTTTCGAATTCTCACTCATACATCGGCGGGGGCAGGGGATGCCGCGCCCCCCGACGGCTTCAGAAGAAACTGCGGATATCCTGGTAGGTGACCAGCAGCAGAACGGTCAGCAGGAACAGGAGTCCGACGAAATGTATGTTCTCCTCGACTTTCGGGGTGATCGCCAGGTTGATGCCGGTCAGCATCCGGAGCACGGCGAAGACGGCTTCGAGCAGGACGAACACGATGCGGCCGCCGTCCAGCACGGGCAGGGGAAGCAGATTGATGAGGCCGATGTTGATCGACAGCATCGCCGTCAGGTAGAGAAGCTCGAAGATGCCCTTGTGAGCTTGTTCCTTGATCATCTGCATGATCTTGACCGGCCCGGCGACGTCCGCCTGGGTCTCGCGCACGACCATCTTGTAGAGGCCGTTCACCGTCTGCATCGTCAGGCTGACGGCGGCATCGAAGCCCCGCTGGCAAGCCTTTCCGAACGAGAGAACCCGGAAGTCGAAATTGTTTGGGGCAAGGCTGATGCCGATGCGGCCGCTTCCCGCGACGCCCGTCGGAACGACGGTGACTTTCAACCGTTCGCGGCGATGGACCTCGTATGAACCGCGGTTCACGGCGTAGTCGCCGGAAAGGACGCCGCCGCCGAACGCGCCGCGCGGGGTGGGGTGGTCGCGCGCGATGTCGAGCACGAGCGACCGGCCGCCAGCTGACTGGATCATCTTCACGCCCTCGCTCCAGTCCTCGAGCACGACGCCGTCGATCGCGGTGATCGTGTCGCCGGCCCGCACGCCGGCCTGGTAGGCGGGCTGATCCTTGAGGGCGTCCATGACCATGATGTTGGTGAGAGGGCCGCCCGAGACGGCGTAGATGACGACGAACAGCACGACCGCCCAGAACATGTTCATGATCGAACCCGCCGAGAGCACGAGCACCTTGGCCCAGCGAGGCTTGCTCGGATATCCGCGCGGGTCGTCCGGGGCCAACTGGGGGAGTTTGTCGTCGGGATCTTCCGGCGGCTCCTGCTCCTTAGGTGCCGCTTCGGCACCTTCCGCGGCCTCGGACTGCCCTTCCTCTTTCTTTTCCTCCTCCTCCTCGGTGTCCATGCCGGCGAGCCGGACGAAGCCGCCGAGAGGGAAGGGGCGGATCGAGTAGATCGTCTCACCCCACTTTATTTTGAGAAGCCGGTTTCCGAACCCGATCGCGAACTCGAGAACCCAGATGCCGGTGAGTTTCGCGGTCAGGTAATGGCCGAGCTCGTGGACGAGAGCGATGCTGCCGAGGACGAAGCAGATGGAGAAGATCGTTTTGAGAGTGACGAGAATGGCGGAGATGATCATGTGACAACCTTTGCGAGACCGCCTGTCAGGCGATCAGAAATACGTAGGCCAGAGGGCCCAGGAACAGAACGCTGTCGATGCGGTCGAGCATGCCGCCATGGGCGCCGAGCAGAGCGCTCGAATCCTTGACGCCCGCCTCCCGCTTAAGGACCGACTCGAACAGGTCGGCCGCCTGGCCGAGAACCGCCGCGCTCAGGCCGAACGCCCAGAGACGGGTTTCGGGAATCGGCAGCCAGCCGTGCCGGTCGAGCAGCCAGACCGAGACGAGGCAGGCCAGGGTTCCGCCGATCGCGCCGATGACGGTCTTGTTCGGGCTGATCCTGGGGGCCAGGCGGGCATCCCAGAACCGGCGGAACGACATGCCGAAAAGATAGGCACCGATATCGAGCGCCCAGACGACGATAAGGAGCGCGAAAACCGCCGTCGCCCCGGAAGAGCTGGCGATCAGCTGGAAGAAGCTCAGACAGAACGGAAGATACATCATGCCCGCGAGGCCGAGGGCGAACCGCTGCCATCCTCGGCCGTCGAGCCCGCGACTGACGGT
>JAKJFL010000290.1:0-4924 GCA_022704935.1 Candidatus Rifleibacteriota bacterium | reverse complement strand
CCCGAGACCGAACCAGAATTTGCCGGCGCTGTCCCGTTCGAGCGGGCCGCCGGTGAAGGTCATCTTTCCCAGTTCGGGAATCGTGACGGTGCCGTTGATGATACCGGTGATCATGAAGGTCGGCGGGGTGTTCTCGGCGGGTTGAGATGTATAGAATCCTTTATAAATATAGGCCGTTGTCGTGGCCGTTACCTGATTGCCGTTGATCCGGCTGTCCGGATGGACCATGGCGATGAAGCCACTGAATGCAACCGGGCCTTCCGGGTAACCGGCGGGCGGTTGGATATATAACTCGGAGCTGTTCTCATGGGGTTTGATAATGATTCCCATGATCTCGCCGGGGAGTTGATCGAAGTTTCCATCCGAGGGGATATCGGCCGGGATATACGAAAAGCCCATTTCGGGACCTTGCATCAGAAGTAAGAACAGCGCGGCGGCCTGTTCCTGTGTGAGGGCCGGAATGAGCGCTCGGATCTTTCCCATCATCAGGTCTCTGATGGCATCATGGAATGCGGAGATCTGGGTTGGGGTCGGGCTTGTGACGGTCTGGCCTCGAATGGAGGCGGAGACGGTCATGGAGCCAAGGTCGGGAATATATCCGCCGGCGGTTGCTTTGATCGCTTCGACCTCGGCAGGGATGGGATACAGCTTGCTGAGCAGAGGCGGCTTCCCTGCGAGCAGGCCGAGATTGGTGAAGATCGTCTTGTATGCGGCCTGAAAGAGGCCGTGCAGCGAGTCGGACTGAAGGACCAGATCGATTGCTTCGGCGTCGGGCGCCGTCTTCAGGGCGGTCGAGACGCGCTCGATGCCCGCGGCGATCATGTTGTAATCGGCTTCAGGGAAATTCGCCGGGCTTTGAATCAGGACTTTCAGAGCGGCGAGGAGGCCTTCCAGCTTCGCGAGGATGTGCTGATACTGGAACTGCTGCGTTACAGTCGTATCACTCGGAAGTGCATTGCTGATCATCGTGCTGTCGATATCCTGCAGGGCGAGCAGGACGTCTGCGGGGAGGCCCAGGGTGCGGGCGAGGAGACGGAGCTGGTCGTTGAACAACTGCCAACCTTCTTCGGAGGTATAGAGCCCTTCGGCGATGCCTGCGTTGATCTTGTTCTGAAGATCGAACGCGATCTTCCGGAACTCGATGAACTTCGCATCTTCGAACCCGGCTGCACGGAATGTCTGGAGTTGGGCCTTTTCGCGATTGACGAAAGCCTGCGCGATTTTCATCAGATCTGCCGGTGCTTGGGGGAGCTTTGAGGGTGGGATGATACTGAGAATTTCACCGAGGTTTACTTCGAACGTGGCATCAAAGGCTTCGGCATATTTCACAAGCATTGCCTGATATTTCGTATTCGGATCGATCAGGGGGGCCGTAGCAATCATGCCATCTTCGATCAGAGGGAGAATACCCTCCATGAAATCATCGATCCCGTTGCGATAGATTCGGAGGACGATGTTCTTTCTGCCGGTGGGGAGGCCTCCAAGTATGTAAAAACCGTTTGGGTCAGTCGTGGTTTCCTTGTTGAAGGAAGCAAACTGGCCGGTTTCGTCGTAGTCACCGGCAACAACCCGGGCATTTGCCGCCGGAGCTGCCACGCCTGCCCTCAGACTCGTGCGAATGCTCGTTGGCACAACATTGGAACTGGCATAACCGGTCGCGACACCATTGCCGGAAATGCCACCCTCGTTCGCTTCTGGGTTCGCAGCGGAAGTGGGATTCGAAAGAGTGTCATCGCCGCCGGCGCCGCCTCCGCAGCCGACGGTGAACAATACTGTTGTCAGAAGACAAGCGAACAGGGCAAAAAGGAGCCTTGATCTCATTTTTCCTCATTTCCTCCTGATAAATATCCTTTTCAAGGACGTACCGAACAAGACTAAAAGAAGGAAGAGAGGAAGTCAACTATATCAGATACTACGTGATAATGATCCGGAAAAATCGTTTGTGAATACGATCAATAAAACAATTGCCAAGGAAATACCAAGTGAAAAATAAACGGGCAAAATGGAACCTTTGCGTTTCATCTGGAGAGTCCCGAAGAATGAAAACCACCTGTTCGCCCTGGTGTTGCCTAAGGGCGAGCGCCTCTCGTGCTTCGACAACCTCAGGGCGAACGGGAATGCAAAATTGGCATTTGGCATGCAGAAAGCACCATTGTGTGCGCCCTGTTCTATTGTTAAAAATGCAGAATCGTGACCGGAAAATGTGAATCGGGCGAAACGTGAAGATAAGAGGGGCCGTATGGATGAACTCAGGATGCTTTGCGCGTCAGGCCGGTCTTGAAAAGCCGGTCGAGTTCTTCGCTGAATCTGCCGTCCGAGAGGTGGATCGTGAGATTCGGAACGGGTTCGTGGGTGCCGTTGTAGAAACGCTCGGCTTCGATGAGCACGAGATGAGCCGGCTGGCCCTCCTTGGGGATGATGAACCTTACCCGTTTCATGCCGAAATGGGCTTGTTTGAACAAGCTGCACGCCTCGTAGAACCGCTCGGCTGGAATGATCATCGCCAGTTTCGCCCCATAAGGCAGAAGATACGCGGCTGCCTCGATGAAATCTGCGAGCGTCCCGTTCAGTTCGTGTCGTGCAGCGGCCCGCCCCGGCCGCTCGGGCAGGCGGCCGCTCCCTTTCGGGTAATACGGCGGGTTCATGACCACCAAATCGAACGATTCCGGCAGCATGCGCGAGGGGATTTCCCGGACGTCGATCCGCTCGAAATCCATGTTGATGAGCCGGGGATTCAGGTCGAGATTCCGCTTCGCCAGCAGGTGAAAATCCTCCTGGATCTCGAAGCCGGTTATGCACAGCGCCGGGTTGCGATACTTGAGCATGAAGGCGAGAATGCCGCTTCCCGAGCCCAGGTCGGCGACCCGCGCGATCTCTTTCGAAAGCGGGGTGAACTCGGCAAGCAGCAGTGTGTCGATGGCGAACGCGGTGCCGTCGATCTTCTGGATCAGCTTCAGGTCAGTGCCGACCACTTCGTCGAGGCGTTCATCGGTATCGAGAAAAGGCTCCTGCATGACAGCCCGATTGTACCGCGAAGCAGGACGACTGTACAGGTGTGGCGAAATATCGCCTGTCCGGGATGATCCCTGTCAGAAATCCACGGCCATCGAGACCGAATAACGCCGGTCTTCGCGGTCACCAGGGCGTTCGCCGAGCTCTTCGGAATAGGTCGCGAACTCGAATCGCGCTTCCCTGAACTTCGCGGTCGCGCCGGCGCTCAGATATCCGCCCCGCAGGCCACCCCTGAGTGTGAGCCAGGTTCTCATGCGGGCTTCCATGCCGAGTCTGAGTTTGGAAAACAACGTGCCGTCGCTCGTGATGTCGGCCAGGTCGGCGGCCAGAAGCAGTTTGCGCGAACGTTCCGGCGAGCCCGACAGGGGGCGGATCGCCGTGCCGACGTCGACGCGCCGCGGCAGCCGCCCGATGCGCGAGTCGATCTCGGATTCGAACACGTTGCTCACGGAAAGGCCGACCGTCTGGTTCCAGGGATTCGCGAGCTTGTACAGCACCCCGCCGTCGAGGTCGAACGCAGCCCCCTTGAGCGCATCGTTCCGGAGATCGTCTTCGGAAAGCGCGGCGAAGTCACGCGCATCATACTCCCGATCGAGGGACCGCCGGGAAAGAAACTTCATTCCCAGGCCCCAGTGGCCTGTCGCGGAGTCGCCGAACACGACACGACTTCCGATCGGTCGCGCGACGGCGCCGGTCAGCACGGCGTCTACGTCGGCTTTCGCCCTGATGCGCGGGTTCGTCGGACGCTCGATGCCGATCTGGGCGATCGTCTGATACAGGAAGCCGGCGCCGAAGCCGGTGCTTCCGAGATAATACGCGAGATTGGAGGCGACGAGACGGGACTGCTGCCCCATGACGTCGCTCAGAACGCGGTTGTTCGAGGCTCGCGCCTCGGGGGTGTCGGCGTCAGAAAGGCCATCGGTCTTGTCTTTGACCCGCCGCATGTCCTGGTTGATCTCGGCCGTCGCATCGAGCACGGCATACGACTTGTCCGTGATTTGGCCGAGGCCGGCCGGGTTGGAAAACAGGGCCTGCTGGTCGTCGGCGACGGCGACGAAGGCCCCGCCCATTCCCTGGCTGCGGGGCGTTTCGTAGGTCAGCGGATGGGCCTGTCCGGCAAACGCCATTCCGGGTGCCGACAGGCATGCCAGCCAGGCGAAAAGGCCTGACAAAGCTATATATCGCAAGTTATATATAGTTCGGCTGATCATCTCAGTCCGTTCCGTCCAGGGCGATGATCAACGCGGAAAAGCTGGCGGCGTTCACGTCGTAGAAGGGGTGAATCGCTTCGAGTTGGTCGGTAAGCTCGCCGACGGCGGTTATCGTTGACCTGTTGGATTCGCTGTAACTGCCGGTCAGGCGGAGACCGGCGACCGGGCTGAGGAATGTCCATGCGTCGCCGCGGCCGTCGAAACCGTAGGCGAGATCCCTGAACGACTGCTCGAGGGAGGTGCCTGAGGAGTATGATCCCGAGATGAGGGCGGTGTAGAGCTCAGGCCACGTCGCGGTCTTGCCGTCGTTCGTCGTGAACGTCACGTTATCGAACGTGTCGAGCCGGCCGTTCTTGTTGGTGTCGTATTTCTCGAGGAGCCGCTTCGCCGCGATCAGCGGCGGGAGGAGACCACGGGTGAGCTGGTCGGTCCGGGACGGGGAGGAAACCTGGCGCATCATGGCGGCGGCCGTTTCCAGCAGGTCGATGTCCGAGATCATGGTCGCGCATTTGAACCAGAGCGCGCCCCGATCGTATGGCCCGACACCGTTCTGCATGATGTCGAGCACACTCAGGACACGGAAGCCGGCGAGACCGGCCTCGGCTTCGGCCATTCCCTGCTTCACCTGATCGGTGGCGTTTCCGCGGCCTAGCAGCGTCTGAAAGGTTTCGCGGGCCCCGGCGAAGTCTCCCGACCCGAGC
>JAKJFL010000289.1:0-4950 GCA_022704935.1 Candidatus Rifleibacteriota bacterium | reverse complement strand
GCACCGGGTCACTGCCGCCGGTCATGCCGTCGCCAGAGGGGGGCCCAGAACCAGGTTCGCCGCCTTCCCCTCCGGGGGCTGAGGCGGTTCCCGTGGCGGCCCCCTTCTGAGAACCTTCGACGGGCTGCTCGCGATCCATTTTTTCGATTTCCTCGGTCGCGCGATCGAAATCGGAACGGGCTTTCGACAGTTCCTTGCGTTTCTGCTCGAGGTCTTTCTCGAACCGGTCTCGCCGGCGGTCGTAGCGGCTGTCCTTGAGGGTGTACCAGAGGCGGTTCGCTTTGTTGTACTCCTCTTCGAGGTTCTTGATCTCTTCTTCGAGCTGGGGAATGCGCGTATCGAGCTGATCGCGCTGCTGAGTGAGCTGGGCGTATTTCGTGGCGCGGTTCTGGCTTTCCTCGTGCTGGGCCGCGAGCCGCTCCTGGCGTTCCATTTCTGACCAGCCCTTGAGCCGCTCGTCGCGCATCTGGGAGGTGATCTCGTCGCTCGTCCGCTGGGTCGCCTCCTGCATCGCTTTCAGTCGCTCGATGAGATTCGCCGTCTTAGTCTTCACTTTTTCGTCTGTCGCCAGCTGGAGGACCTTTTCGTAGCAGCCGATCGCCTTCGCCATGTCGGCATAGCAAACGGCGCTGACGAAGCCCATTCCCTCGAGCGCCTCGATATCGTCGGGACTGTTTTTCAGCTTTTTCTCGTATTTCGTGCGAAGGAGACCGATCAGGCCATCGTCGTCTTCCCCGAGAATTCCCCGGTTCATCCGGATCGCTTTCTCGTAGGTGACGAGCGCTTCTTCGGATTTCCCGGAAGCTTTTTCCTGGATCGCCTGCTTGTAGAGGATCTTCGCGTCTTCCAGCGATTCATCCTGCGCGCGACAGAGACCGGGCGACAGGCTGATGGCCGCCAGCACCAGGGACAGTATCACGACCAGCCGCAAACGGCGGGGAATGAACCTTCTCACCTTGCACCTCCCGGCTTTCATGGGGGTAGTCTTTTCAATTTAACACAGCACTCCGAGAAACGACAAGAAACCCCGGACTTGGCTTTTGCCAGGTTTGCACCGCAAAAGGTTGAACTTCCAGGCCATCGCCGTTCCCGGAAGCAGGCTGAACATCTTTCCCAGGAACAGATAGGCTGGACATCCGGCCGGATGTGCAACGCCGAGAAACACCGACGCCAGGATCAGCTCACCGCCGTCGTCGCCGAAGTGTCTCCAGGCAAGACCCGGCGCCATCGTCGCCGCAAGGATGCCGAAGGCTGCGATCGTCGCGAACAGTGGCCCCGGCTTTACCAATGCAGCGCGGGACGTCATTTCTTTCCGATGGGCGGGCGGCCGAGGGCTTCCCAGACCATGAGAGCCGCGTAGGCATCGTTCGCGGCATAGACCAGCTGGTTCGAAGAAAGCTGGAGCTTCGACCAGTCGGAGGTCGTCACGTGCTTCGATTTGTTGAAACTCCGGTGGAGAACCATGCCGACCGCGGCCCGCACCCCAGTCGTGTTGCGATACCCCCGCTTCCGGAAGACGGCACACAGGTCGAGCACCGACTTCACCTCGATACCGAGAAATTTGTGCAGGGCACACCGGTCCGACCGCAGATCGAACCCGACCTTGAGGATGTCATCGGCGAGAAGAATCTCGGACACGAACGGCCGGCATTCCGTCCGCTGAAGCTGAAAGATGAACGCCCGATGCGAGGTCGCAAACTGGACGAGATCGGGGCCTGGCCTGCTCACGCCCTTTCGGAAAACCGGTTTCGACTCGGTATCGAACCCAACGGCGCCCGCCGTCCTGATCTCGTCCAGAGCGGCCGAACAGTCATCCGTTGTGGCAGGAACGAAAACATCGCCAATGGCCAGCCCCTCGAACGGTTCCAACAGCGCCGTCTCGGCCTTTCCCGGCGCCGTTTTCCGGCGGGGGGTGTTCACGATATCGCAACTGCCGAATGATGTAGCCATGAATATCCTTTCGGGTGACCGTTCCCTCATCTTCGGTCCTGTCGTTTTCGAGAACGATATCACGGCGTCACACGGCAGACAAGAAAGCCTTTCCAGGGAATGGATCACAAGGAATGCGCTTGCAGGGGAGGATCTCAAAGCCGCCATTTCGGAATGGGCGGGTTGACAGTCTCCGCCCGGGGCGCTAAGATGGGGCCGTTTGCCTGACAGGCGACAGAGAATACAGAACAGGAACGGAACAGGAGAAGACTGCTCATGGCTACTTTCAAGGTGCTCATTTCGGATTCGCTCGACCAGTCCGCGATCGATTTTCTGAAGAAGAACCCGGCGTTCGAGGTCACCTACAAGACCAAGATGACGCCTGAAGAGCTCGTCAAAGAGATTCCGGCATATCACGCCATTATCATCCGGTCGGCCACCAAGGTCACCCGCCCGGTCATCGAGGCCGGCAAAAACCTCAAGGTCATTGCCCGCGCCGGCGTCGGCCTCGACAACGTCGACCAAGTCGCCGCGAAAGAGAAGGGAATCGCGGTCCGTAACACCCCCACTTGCACCACCATTTCCGTCGCCGAGCTCGCGTTCGGACTGATGCTGTCGGTCGCCCGCAAGATGGGCCGTGCCAACATTTCGATGAAGGGCCAGGAATGGGACAAAAAATCCTTTGAAGGCGCCGAGTTGTATGGCAAGACTCTCGGTTTGATCGGCACCGGTCGGATCGCTCAGGCCGTGGCTACCCGCGCCGTCGCTTTCGGGATGAAGGTCATCGGATACAGACGTTCTTCCACGGAATCCCCCATTCCCGAGATCGTCATGGTCACCAAAGATGAACTGCTCGCCAAGAGCGACTTCATCAGCTTGCACATTCCGTTCGCCAAGGAAGCCGGACCTTCCCTGGGCGCGGCCGAGTTCGCAAAAGTCAAAAAGGGCGTGTTCCTGATCAACTGCGCCCGCGGCGGCACGGTCGACGAAAAGGCGCTGCTCGAAGCCCTCAACAACGGCACGGTCGCGGCGGTCGGCATTGACGTCTGGGAAAAGGAGCCGACCGCGAACTTCGATCTGGTCAAGCACCAGAACGTGATAGCCCTTCCCCACCTCGGCGCTTCAACGGCGGAAGGTCAGAGTCGCGCTGGCCAGGACGTCGTTGAAGTCGTCATCAACGAGCTTTCAAAGACGCACTGAACAACGACCAAGGGAACGCGTCCGCTTCCCGGGATCGGTAAGCGGATTCACAACAATCTTCAAAGGAGCAAATTTGACATGGCTCGCATCTTCAATTTCAGCGCCGGACCTTCAATTCTTCCGGTGTCGGTTCTCGAAAAAATTCGAGACGAGTTCGTAGACTTCAAGGGTTCGGGCATGTCGCTGGTGGAAATGAGCCACCGCGGCAAGATTTATGATGCGGTTCACACTGAATGCATAGCTTTGATCAAGGAACTGTTGAAGGTTCCGGACAACTACAAGATCATGATTTTGGGCGGCGGCGCAACCCTTCAGTTCGGTATGTTGCCGATGAACTTCCTTTGGGGCGGCAAGACCGCTGATTTCACCAACACCGGCGCCTGGGCGAAGAAGGCGGCAGATGACGCAAAGAAAATCGGCAAGATCAATATCGTTTGGGATGGCAAAGCCGACAATTACATGACGTTGCCCGATCCGAAAACCCTCGTGGCAAGCGAAGGGGCCGCCTATTTTCACATGACCTCCAACGAGACCATCGGTGGCGTGCAGTGGCAGCAGGGCTGGCCCGAGACCGGCAACGTGCCGATATTCTGCGACATGTCGTCTGATTTCATGAGCAGGCCCGTTCCGGTCGAGAAGTTCGGCGTAATCTATGCCGGCGCACAGAAGAACGCCGGCCCGGCCGGTGCCGCGATCGTCATCATGCGCGAAGACCTGTTGCAGCGCTGCCCCGAGAGCATCATCAACTATCTCGATTACCGCCTGCATGCGAAGGAAAATTCGCTTTACAACACCCCACCCGTGTTCAGTATCTGGGGCATCAAGCTCACGATGGAATGGCTCAAGAGCATCGGCGGTTTAACTGCGGCCGAGAAGCTCGCCACTGATCGCTCCAAGATCATTTATGACGCGATCGAGCGCTCGAACGGCTATTACAAGTGCCCGGTCGCTGCGCACTGCCGCTCGAAGATGAACGTCGTGTTCCGGCTCAAGACCGAAGAGCTCGAGGCGAAGTTCCTCGACGAAGCCAAGAAGCTGAAGCTCGACGGCCTGAAGGGCCACCGCAGTGTCGGCGGCTGCCGCGCGTCGGTCTACAACGCCATGCCGATCGAGGGCGCCAAGGCGCTCGCGAACCTCATGGACGAGTTCGCCAAGAAAAACGGCTGATACGCACCGTTCAACAAGCCGGGGGGAGCCGCAAGGTTCCCTCCGGTTTTTTCGTGATCTGGCAAAGAAATTGCGAATTTGAGAGAATGGGAATGGAATTCCCGACACTGACTTCGTTACAGGAGGTTGTTATGAAACAGATTTCGCTTCTGGCCCTGGCTCTCGTCCTCGTCACGTTTGTCGCCCCCCTCGGCGTTTTCGCCGAGACAGCGGCCACGGCGCCGACGCTCCTCGATGTCCGGTATGCCGAGTGCCCGATCATGGGCGGGAAAGCCCTGCCTGACGTGGCGGTCATCCACGAGAACAAGGTCTACCATTTCTGCTGCCCGTCGTGCATCGACGCGTTCAAGAAGGATCCGGCCGCGACGATCGCGAAGATCAAGGATGCGAAGGAAGTCGCCCTGACCGTCACGAACCCCGACGGCAAGTGCCCGGTGTGCGGCAAGGCCTCGAACACCGAATTCTTCCTGGTCTGCGGCGACACGATCACCTACTACTTCTGCAAGGACTGCATCGGCAAGGACACGCCGAAAGCGGCTCCGGCTTCCGCAGCGCCGGCCGCTGCAGCGCCGGCCGTGGTCTCTCCCGACGCCTCCCCTGCCCCTGCGGCCGCGCCGGCCGCTGACGCCGCCGGCGACTCATCCGAGTGCGGCG
>JAKJFL010000288.1:0-4953 GCA_022704935.1 Candidatus Rifleibacteriota bacterium | reverse complement strand
GACTTCCGTCCCCTTCGGCGGGGTGCCGATCTTGAGATGGACGCGGAAGCCCATGCGATTCTGCGGGAGATCGACCCGGGTGAACTTCGTGTCGAGCACCACCAACTCGCGGCAGTAGACATATTCGTCAGGGGTTCCCGACGTGGGAATATGTTTCCTGATGAGACCCCGGTTGGAGGGAGGACGCTCGTAGATGATCGAACTCTGGGACAGCCCGTTCCCGGCGATTTCGAGAATTCCGAGTTTGGCGGAGGGCTCTTCGGATCCGGGTTGCATCGAGGAAAGATCGACGGCGCGCTGGACGTCGTCTTCGATCTGGGAAAGGAGGATCGCGGTCGACTGGACGTTCGTGAGGTGCGCGGCGCCCTTCGTCGATGTTTCCATGCCCTTTGACAGCAGGCGGCTGAGCGCGTAGACGATGATCGATGCGAGCAGCACGCTGACGGCGATTTCCACGAGGGTGAAGGCGCGACGTTTCATGGTTCAGCGGTTCCTGTATGTCATGCAGCTCATCGCGATGCTGCGCTTGACCTGCGCGGTTTTCCAGGCGACCTCGGCGATCAGGACCTTGTAGGTGAACGGCACCGTCGTGGGAACGGACGGGATAATGACCGAGAGCTTCCTCTCGAACCGTTCGTCGGCTTTGAGAACGAAGGTGGAGCCGTCCGCCTGCGTCACATCGAGGGCGTTCGCGTCGCGCATTCCCGCCGCGAGGAACGGCGAATCGAACGGCCTGGACTGGGCGTAATCGAGAAGCTCGGTTGCATAGGTGTAGGCGAGCACTTCGTCGCGGGTCTGCTGTGTGCCTGCCGCGCCCCGGGAGAAAATGAAAAAGATGGGTGAAAGGCACGCCGCGACGACGAGAACGGCGATCATTACTTCGGTGATTGTGAATGCGCGTTTCTTGTTCATTTCAGTTGAAGGGGTGTCGGGTTGAGCGTGAATGAGAGAAGGTCCTGCTCGGACGTCTCGTCAGCGGTCTGCTCGGGAAGGGCGGCGAGAGGAAGCGCGTATTCGAGTTCGGCGCCCTGGGAGGCGCTCGAGATGTCGAACCGCTTCATGGCGACGGCGCCCTTGATCTGGGGCCGGCCGTTGTCGGTCACGGTGACGCGCCCCTTCGGCGCCGTGAGGGCCGCCTGGACGGGGCCGTTGATGTCGAGGGTGATGTCGCCGTCGAGGGTGACGAGCTGGAGGCACTTGAACTCCGTGCCGTTGGTGGCGTTGATCGTGTTCTTTATGACGATGTTGCCCTTCTCGAGCACGATTCCGCCGTTGCTGATCACGTCGAGATTATTCTCGATGACCATGTCCGCCGCACCGGGCACGTACACCCAGCCGTTGAGATCGAGCTTGTTGCCCTTGAGCAGACCGTGGTCGCTGAGGTTTTTCCAGATGTCCTGCGGGGCGTTGCTGGCCGGAAACGTCCAGCTGGTGCGCTTTCCCGGTACATTCATCGCCGTGATGAACGGGGTGATCGACTTCAGGTTGGTTGCGCCGGTGAGGCTGTTGAAGGGCGCCGGGATCTCGTGCATCTTCTCAGTGGCCGGAAGCGGATTGGAGTTCATGAGGGTGATGAGAGGGCCGGTCTGGAGACTCGGGAGAGGAAACGCCAGATTGTTGTTGGTGACCATGATGGCGATGGACAGGTTATAGGGGCTGTACGCGAGATTGCTGGCGTATTTCTGGTTGAACCGCTCGAGTGACGCCGCCGAGGTTGGGTCGAAGAAGGTCATGCGTTCCCCGGATCTGACGAGCGTGGTGAACGTGGAAATATTGTCGTTTTCAGGCATCGGCATAGGCGTGAGATACTCCTGCCAATAGGTCAGATTGCCTGTATCGCCGGGGATGTAGTTCAGAAAATCGGGTGCGAAGCGCTTACGGATGTCCTTGATCGCCTTAGCGGTGATATACGAGCGATATACCTCGCCGAGAACGAGCGTCGGTGACTTCTTCGAATCGGTGCCGTACAGCCGGAAGACCGAGTTGAAGCGCGCGAGCGATGCAAGCTTGGAGTTGGAGATGAACCCCCACCATTCGCGGGCGCCCGACGAGGTCGTGTCGAACGTGGTTCCCTGGTCCCACCCGAGGAGGGCGATTTCGCCTGCGTCATCGAGCCACTCGATCGTGTACAGCCCGTCGCCTTTGCCGCTCTTGAACAGGTGAAAACCTTCGGAAAATTTTCCCGGGCTGGGCCAGCCGCGCGCAAGGTTGAGATACATCCTGCCGCCGCCGAGATAGATGAGGCCGCGCTTTCCCTGGACAAGGCTATCGAAGGTGAGGCTGCTGAGCGAGAGCTGGTCGTCGCCGTTCCAGAGAACCCATGGGGTGACCTGGGAGCCGGTCTGGAGATTGCCGGTGACGTCGGTGGCGGCGAGGTTGAAACGCCACGGGGAGCGGGTCGGGGAACCGTCCAGAGCATCCTCGACGTACAGGTTGAACTTCGAGAGCACAGGAATGAGGGCGGCTGTCACCTTGACCCGGAGCGCGTAATGGTAGTCTTCCGGATACTCCGGCCCGTTCGTTTTCTTGTACCGGATGGTCACGTACAGGTGGATGATGCCGGATTTCTCTCGCGGATACTTGGAGGAAATCGTTGTGAAATCACTCTGCCTGCATTCATAACGGATCTCGTAATTGAATGTCCCCTGGGCTGCCAGCGGCTTGATCAGCTCGCTGACGACGTTCGAGAGATCCGGGTCCCCCGAGCCGAGCGCGATGGGCGGGTTGGCGGTGCGGGAAAGGTTGCCCATGCCATCAGCAGGCTTGCGGAGGTATTTGACGAGGGGGTGGTCCGTCTTGAGAAGAATGTCGTGCTGGATTTTCTGCGCCGCGAGTTGTGCAAGGGAATTTGCCAGCACGCCCGTGATGCGCTGCTGTGCCTGTTTGTGCCCCGCGCGATTCTGCCTCACCATATACTGGATGAAATAGCCGCCGATGAGCAGAAGCGCGAACATGACGCCGCCCGCCAGGATCAGAACCGAGCCGTTCCGGTTCGATGTCTGTCTCGGAGTGGTCGCAGACCGGGGCGGAAGCGTCATGGCGTGAGCGCGAAATCCATCTCAAAAATCGTTGCGCGGGAGGCTGCGAAGGTCGGGAGTGGCTGATTCCGGGCGCTTGGGATCCGTGGTGCCGAGGGTCGTCGTCGGCCGCTTGGAAGCTTCGTCGTCCGAAACCTCGGTATAGGCAGTGACGTCGATGTAGCTTTTATAGACGTACCGATTGGTGGAACCCTGGAAATTGATCTGATACCAGCTTCCCACGACATCGACGATCGACACGGAATCTCCCTGATAAATGACGGTCACGATCGTGTAGTTCGTCCCGGGGCCGGTTCGGACGTTGAGCCCGCTGCAGTTCACTTTTCCGGCGGACGGAACCTGCATGGCCCAGAGAACACCGGTCAGGAAAAGGGCAGCGAACAGGAAAACCGGCCATTTGTACCCTCGCATGACTTGGACTCCTTTCACCGGATGAATCACCCTTAACTACCGCCGAAATCGGAAGAAGTTACACCATTATTTTCGGAGGGCAGCGTTTCAGATGGAGACATCCCGGAGCATGGCCGCCGCTTCCTCGGGAGGAGTGGGGTTGATGTAAAAGCCGGAACCCCATTCGAAGCCGGCGACGTTCGTCAGCTTGGGAATGATCTCGAGATGCCAGTGGTAGAAATCGCGGTAGGACTCGGAGCACGGGGAACTGTGGAGCACGAAGTTGAACGGAATGCCCGGAAGCAAGGTCTCCAGGCGCTTGAGCGCCCCCTGGAGCGTCGCCGCGAACGAGTGGACATGCTCGTTGTCGATGTTCTCGAAAAACGGCTGGTGCGTCTTGGGAATGATCTCGATCTCGAAGGGGAACCGTGACGCGAAGGGACAGAAAGCCATGAAATGCGCGTCCTGGATGATGATCCGGGAAGATTGTTCCGTTTCCTGGCGAAGAATATCACAGAATATACATCGATCGTGATAATGAAAATACTCGCGCGCGCCGTCGAGTTCCTCTTCGATGCGTTTCGGGATGATCGGGGTCGCGATGATGTGCGAATGGGCGTGGGAAAAGTTTGACACGCCCCTGCCGCTATTCTTCACGATCATCAGGTGCTTGAACCGCGGGTTCTTCTTGATTTCGAGCAGGCGCTGCTTGTATGCCCAGATGACCTCGCGCACCATATCTATCGGTATCGATTGCAACGTCTGCATGTGCTGTGGGGTTTCGACGAGAACCTCGTGGATGCCGATCGAGTTCATCGCGTCGAACATCCCGATGCCTTCGCGGCCGGCGTCACCGGCGGGAACGAGGATCGGATCGCGGTCAGGAATGACGCGTACCCACCAGCCCTTTTCGTTCGCGGCAGTGCCGGCCTTGCGGAACGACATCGTCTCGGCGGGTGTCAGTCGCTCGTTTCCTTCACAGAACGGGCATTCTGCCTGATCGTCGGGGGCCCCGGTCGGAACCGGGTAGTCGTGCGGGCGCTTTCCGCGTTCGGGGGAGATGATCACCCATTGCTTCAGTACCGGATCTTTTCGCAGCTGCGGCATTGGCTACCTCGCACTCGTGCCTGATTTAACGGCGGGGGCGCCGGCGGAAACCGTCGGCTCGTCGGTATTCTCCTCCTCGAGCGACGCCTGAATGAGATACTTCGCCGCATCCTCGGGCGGAACGTGGTTCACGTAGAACCCCGAGCCCCATTCGAATCCCGCGACTTTCGTCAGCCGCGGCATGATCTCGATATGCCAGTGGAAGTAATCGGCGCAGTGCTCGTCGCACGGGGATGTGTGGATGATGTAGTTGAACGGCGGCTGGTCGAGCGTCTTGATGAGACGCCGGAGGGTTCCGCTCATCATCTCGGCGAGGTTGTCCAGCTCGGCCTCTTCGATGTCGCCGAAGGATGCCTTGTGATCCTTGGGGGCGATCCAGGTTTCGAACGGGAAACGGGATGCGAAGGGCGCGAACGCG
>JAKJFL010000287.1:0-4955 GCA_022704935.1 Candidatus Rifleibacteriota bacterium | reverse complement strand
AACCCGCGAAAGCCTCCCGCCCCTACGATAAGGATCGCGACGGCTTCGTCATGGGCGAAGGCAGCGGTTCCATCGTTCTCGAATCAGAAGAGAGCATGCTCAAGCGCGGCGCGAAGCCGATCGCCGAGCTTGTCGGCTACGGCTGCAGCGCCGACGCCTATCATCTCACCGCTCCCGATCCGAACGGCGAGGGTGCGTTTCTCGCCATGAAGCAGGCGCTGGCCTGGAACTCGATTCCGGCCGAACAGATCGACTACGTGAACGCTCACGGAACTTCGACGCCGGTCGGCGATCCGGTCGAAGTCGTTGCGATCAAGCGCGTATTCGGAGATCATGCGAAAAAACTAGCCGTGAACTCGACCAAGTCCATGATCGGTCACCTGCTCGGCGCCGCGGGAGCGGTCGGAACGGTGGCGACCCTGATCCAGATGAGCCGCGGTTTCCTCCATCCCACGATCAATCATGATCAGCCGGGCGAGGGGTGCGATCTCGATTTCGTTCCCAACACGGCGCGCGAGGCGAAGATTCGCCATGCCATCGTGAACTCGTTCGGATTCGGCGGACAGAACGCGAGCCTGCTTTTCAAAGCCGTCTGAGTTCCCATCTCACATGTCATCCGCATCGAAGCGATTCTTTTCGCTTCGATGCGTTTTCATCACAGGGACGTTGCAAGGTTGATGTGCCGGTCTTATAATGGAATGAGAAGCATACGACGCTGTATCGTCAGTCGCAGATAAACGAGAGGAGTTACACCATGGAAGTATTGAGAGTTGCATCATCGTCGAATCCGAAATCCGTCGCAGGCGCCATCGCGGCAGTTCTCGAACACGATTCACGGGTCGAGCTGCTCGCCGTGGGAGCCGGAGCCGTCAACCAGACGGTCAAGGCCATCGCCGTCACCCGCGGCTACGTCGCCCCCAAAGGCATCGAACTGGTCACCATCATTGCATTCGCGAAAATCGATATTGACGGTAACGAAAAAACCGCCATCAAATTCATCGTCGAAGCCCGCTGACACAGCGCTTTCCCTTCGAATGCCCCGGGCCTTCCGCCTTCTCGTCGCGGCGGGCACCGGGTTGTTGCTGTTCGCGGCGGATCCCGGAGTTCCGACGTATGGCCAGGTCGCAACGGAGATGGCGTCGAGCAAGGTTCCGGAACTGCAGAAGAAGCTCCAGGAAGACCCGGAGAACACCGAGGTCCTCCTCCAGCTTGCTCTCGAGTATTCCCTGCAGAAGGAATTTTCAAAAGCTGTTGATATATATTTTAGACTTTTGAAACTCGATCCGAACAATTTCCATGCCTACAACAACCTCGGCATTCTCTACAAGAAGACCGGCCAGTATGCCGATGCCCTGCACTGCTATGAGCAGGCCCGCCGTCTCCAGCCCGATTCCTACTGGGTGCCGTACAACATGGGACTCGCCTACGAAGCGATGGGGCGTATGCAGGAGGCGCGCGAGTCGTATGGAAAGGCGCTGTCGCTGAATCCAGACTTCGCTCAGGCGCTCCAGCGCCTGCGCGAATTGTCCGAAGACCCGTCACGAGTCGCCCCGCTCCCGCCTCCGCCCGGCGCGCAGGTGCTTGTCGCCGATCGCCCCTCGGGCCAGCCGACGGCCGTTTCCGTCTCTAAAACAGGCGGAGAAACTCCTGACGGAGAAAAGTCCGCCTTATCCGAAAAACCGTCTGGAACAGCCCGCACGGAGACCGTCGGAAAAGGCGGGAAGTCTGAGAAACCGGAAAAACCGGCAAAGTCAGGGGCTTCATCGCCCATGATCCGGACCCTCAGGACGGGGCCGGCGGCCACGCTGTACAACGAAGCCATGGATGCCCTCGAAAAAGAGGAGCTGACGAAGGCCATCGAGGTATACGTGCGGTGTGTCATCATGGAGCGGGAGTTCCTTTCGGAACCCGAAAACGGCCTGATCCAGAAGGGGCTCGATCTGCTCAACGACCGGCCCAACAGTATGAGCGAAGGGCTGTTCTATCGCGGGTATCTGCTTTCGATCTCGAAAAGCCTGGACAAGGCGATCCCGGATCTAGAGACCTATATCGCGAAGAATCCGAAGGGACCGTTCGTCACCGAGGCCCCGCCCCGATGATGTGACGCTCAGGACGTTCAGCCCCGGTCAGATCCTCGACGAGGCGAACAGGCTTTCCCGAGAGAACCGGACGCGTGACGCGATTGCCGTGCTGCGAAGCGGCCTCGAAAAAGAGCCCGAGAACATTCCCCTACTGATGGCGATCGGCAATGCCTATGTCGACCTCCTGCTCCAGAAGAGCGACAGGGACGCCGGCCTGATGGCCCGAGACATCTTCGAAAAAGTCATCCGCATCGCGCCGGCCGACTCGAAAGAGTCAGGCATCGCCGCCGGTATCATCAAGGAGCTCGACTCCCGCCTGAAGTAGCTCTGAACGACGAAGAAAGCAAGGACTCTTTCACCGCTGAGACAAAAAGGCACGACGAATGTGCTGCCGCTCATTTTGTGTCTTTGTGACTGTGTGGTGAACGTGATTCCCGGGTTACCAGCGAACGGTGGCGCCGATCTGGAGACGATCGTCCCAGCCGAACTCGCGGTAGGTGCGGAGGTTCTTCGAGTAGGCGAGTTCGAGAGCGCCCTTTGGTGACGGGGCGAGGCGGATGCCCAGGATCATGTCGAGAGTGTCCTTGTCCTGACCGCCCTGTATTTCGCCGGCGAACTCACCGATCAGCGCGGCGTGAGCCGTCGGCTCGTAACTCATCCCGATTCGGTAGATGAACCGTGTGTCGATATTTTGCGAGTCGATGATCGCGCCCAGTTCGAGGTTCGCGGTCGCCGAGTCTGTTTCCTTCGTCGTCACGCAGCCGAACAGCTTGATCTCATCCGAGTGCTCGGAGCCGGCGGGCCGCATCGCGTCCGTGTCGCCAGTCGAGGCTTCGACGACGGCGCCATAGGCGAACCGGTAGTAGCTTTTGTCGGGCAGGTAGGTCGCCTTCCAGCCGAGTTTGATATCGCCGATGCCCTCGCCTTCTTCGGCGGGCTTGTTGAGCGTGCGGGGCGCGGACAGGTCGTATTTCTGCATCGGTACCATCACGGTCCATTCCGCCCAGTCACCGAGCCAGTTTGCCGCGAGCTGGAACGTGCCGATCGAGCCCGTGTCGGGATGGAGGAACGCCTTCCCAAAGCGTGACGTCAGCTCGCGGTAATCGTACCGGAACGAGGTGAACAGGCGCTTCGGCTCGAGCCGGTCGGCGGTCTCCGATACGAAGAAGCCGACCATGCCATCCTCGTTGAGGGCATGTCTGGGAGATTCCCGGAGCAGCTTGCTCCCTTGGGAAGGCTGAGATGCGCCGGCGGCCGAGCCGCCTGTCGAGTAGATCTCGTAGTCGCTCAGGACCTGCAGTTCAGCCGAAACCGGAAAAACCTGGGCGAGCTGGATCAGCAGAACGATTATGATAACTGAGTTTGTGCGGAACCGGGTCATAGCGTCTCCAGATACTGCCGGAGCAGGCGCGAGTGCGGGAAGGGCGGCGCCTGCGTCTCGAGCTGTACGAGCACGGACTTCGCTTCCTTCTTCGTCGCTGTTTTATTGTTGCCGCAATACATGATCGTCCATGCCATCGCCTGGTAAAACGAGTGCTCCTGACGTGCCGGCGCGATGGTCAGCACGCTCTGGAACTCGGCGATCGCATCCGTATAGCGCTGCGAGAACAGGTAGACGATGCCGAGGTTCGAGTGCGCGTCCGGGTCGGTCGGGTTGGTGTCGAGAACACGCTTCCAGACCTTTTCCGAACGGTTGATGAAGCTGAACTTCGGGTCGAGCGCGACCTTGCCGATCATGCCTTTCCACTGCGCGACCGCTTCGGGACCCTTGCCTCCAAGCCAGTACAGGTTGCCCAGCGCGAGCTTCGGCGCGGGATTCTTCGGATGCTGGAGAGCCGCCTGCGAGAACGCCTCGAACGCGTTCTTGAAGTTGCCGAGCAGGGTGTGCAGGAAACCGAGGTTCATCAGCACTTCGAGATTCTTCGGCGATGCCGTGCGCGCCTTTTCGAAGCGGTCGAGCGCTTCGCTCATGAAGCCCTTCTCGGCTGCTTCGAGCCCGGCCAGTGTGTCCGCATCCGACGGATCTTCGGGGCGCACTGGCTTTGGAGCCTCATGCAGCTTGTATTTAGACGTGACGGGAGGGGGCGGGAGCGGCGCAAACTGCTGTTTCGCCGACTTCAACCCTTCGAGTCTCTTGAGCACCCACAGCTTTTCTTCGTTGCTGAGAGCCGACCCCGTCGTCACCGGCCCATACGAATACGGCGCCTGGCGGGCGATGACCGGGAACTGTTCGAGTCTCTTGAGCACCCACAGCTTCTCGTCGGTCGTCATCGTCTTGCCGTATTCCGGAACCGGTTTGCCGGCGGCCGCCGGCGACACGCTCTGCGACCGATCGGCACCCTCGATCCGGCGCTGGATCTGCTCCTGAACCTGCTTCACATTGGCATACGACGGCCCCTTTTCAGGGGCGAGAAGCCGTGTGAGCTCCCACAACTTCTTGCGGGCGTGGCGCCTGATCGGCGAATCGGTCGGGGCTTTCGCATACAGCATCTCGTAGGCGTCCCGGGCCGGCAGATATCGGCCGAGCCTGATGCGGGCCATGCCCAGCAGCGCCATTGCCTTGTAGTGGCGCGGCTTCAGGCGCAGGGCAGCGAGGGAGTAGCTTTCGGCCGATTCGAACCGCTTGTCTTCGTAGGCCATCAGGCCGAGATAATAATGCGGCTCGGGATCGGCCGGCTTGAGTGACTGGGCGTTCACGAACGCCTGGCGGGCCTTGTCCCGCTTCTGGAGGCGATACTGCATGCGCCCCATGTTGAACTGGAGATCGTACGAGTTCGGATTGAGCTCGAGAGCCTTTTCCCACGCCCGCAGGGCCGGGTTCGTGAGGCCGGCTCGGGCATACATGTCGCCCATCTCATACCAGGGCTCGAACTC
>JAKJFL010000286.1:0-4962 GCA_022704935.1 Candidatus Rifleibacteriota bacterium | reverse complement strand
CTGGGTCCCTTCACTCCCGAAGAAGAAACGATTCTCGCGCGCGTGATGGCCGACATT
Organism: Candidatus Rifleibacteriota bacterium; assembly: GCA_022704935.1. Classification (GTDB taxonomy): domain Bacteria; phylum Muiribacteriota; class Ozemobacteria; order Ozemobacterales; family Ozemobacteraceae; genus MWAR01. The sequence continues at coordinate 4,905 of JAKJFL010000286.1, read as the reverse complement.
CCCGAACTGACGACGATGTGGCTGATCGGGATGGGCGGCAGGGCGATGAACAGGTTCAACGCGAAGCAGTATACCGATCCGCCTTCACCGCCCGAACAACCGTAGGACTGGCAGGGAAGAGAAAAACGGACTCGCGAGCCCCCCGTTCGCGGCCGGGAACCTGCCTTGCAAACCCTCTGGGGGTCTGATATGATCAAAGTAATAACCCAAGGGGGGGGGAGTGTCTTTCGATGCAAGATCTCAGCGAATTGCGAAAAGACCAGCTCGATGCACTGCGCGAACTCGGGAATATCGGCTCGGGAAACGCCTGTACCGCCCTGGCTCAGTTTCTCAACCGTAAGATCGCCATGGACGTTCCGACCGCAAAAATCCTTCCCTTCAGCGAGATTTCGTCTTTGCTAGGCGGCCCCCAGGAAAAGACCATCGGAATTTTCCTGAAAGTCATGGGAAAAATCTCCGGAAAATTTCTCCTCCTCATCCCGGAAGACACAGGCATCAAGCTGATGCGCACTCTCATCCCGAAGAGCAAGGCAAATAAAGCATCAGATATGGATGACTTCGAGATTTCGTGTATGCGCGAAATCGGGAACATCCTCGCGGGGTCGTTCCTCAATGCGCTCTCCATCCTGACCCGCACGACCATGCTGAACTCGCTTCCGGCCATGGCCTTCGACATGGCCGGAGCGCTGATAGACACCGTCGTGGCCGATATGGCGGCCGTCAGCGATCACGTCCTGATGATCGAAACTTCGTTTCTCGAAAGCAACGAGGATCTCAAGCTTCATATCTTCCTGATGCCCGACCACGATTCGCTCGAACAGCTGCTGTGCCAGCTCGGAGTCAAATGAAATGCCCGAAATCTACCCCGTCGGCATGGCGGAGTTGCGGATCGCCCGCAATCCGGACATCCTCGCCGCCTACGGGATCGGCTCATGCGTGATCGTCGCCATGTATGATCCGAAAACGAAAATCGGCGGAGTGGCACATATCATCCTCCCCGACTCGACCGGCATCGCCCAGGAACGGGTGAATCCGCGCAAGTTCGCGGACACGGCGATTCCCCTGCTCTTCCAGACGCTTGCGCACGCCGGCTGTTACAAGAGCAGCATCGTTTCCAAGATCGTCGGTGGAGCGGAAATGTTTCCGCCGACGGAGAATCTCACGAACAATATCGGCACCCAGAACACCACCTCAGCGATACGCGCGCTCGAAAAGCTCAGGGTCCCGATCCTGGCACGGGATATCGGCGGCCGCTGCGGCCGCTCTCTCGAGATGAATCTCGCAACCGGGCGCATCAGCCTGACCGTGCTCGGTGAGTCGGTGAAGGAGATCTGATGGCAAGACTTCCGTTGCTCATGGGGCTGTTTCTCGCCCTTGCCATGTCCGCACTGATCTCGATCCTATCGCTGCTCGCGAAGGTGACGCTGACGACCCTGTTGTTCAGGGTGCTGGCCTCGTTTTTCCTCTTCGGGATTCTGGGGGCAGTCACCGGATCCGCTCTCGAGATACTCCTGATGCCGGCCACGACGAAGAAAGAAACGGAAAACCTGAAAAAGGAAATCGAGCTCGACCAGCAGCAGATCGAAACCGAACTTGGCGACCTCCTGACGGAAATCGGCACGGAAGACCCGGGCGACCGAGTGGAAAACGGCACCAGGGAAGCCGCCGCCGGGTTCCAGCCGGCGACATTTCCACGGTATTCCGACGAAAATGGGAAAGCTGTATCGCGGGGTGATTCGGTTGTGGTATCCTGAGGCGGTTTAAACGCGGAGGACAGATGTGAACCACGATTCTCAATTGAGCAAGGCAGCCAGAGAAGAAAAGGAGCGCGAGGCGACGGAGGCACGAAAAGCCGCTGCACGCGCGCAGGACGAAGAAGACCAGAAGCTCTGGCAGCAGTACAAGGTTTCCCGTGACCAGCGAATCAAGGATTCGCTGATCATGAAATACGCGTCGTTCGTCAAATACGTCGCCGGCCGTATAGCCGTTAACCTGCCCAGCAACGTCGAGTTCGACGACCTCGTCAGCTACGGTATTCTCGGCCTCATCGACGCCATCGACAAATACGACACGGCGCGCAACGTCAAGTTCAAGACATACGCGAAGACCCGCATCCGCGGCGCCATCTTCGATGAGCTGCGCCTTCTCGACTGGACACCGCGCTCGATCCGCCAGAAGGCCCGCAAGCTCGAAAAGGCCTATGCCAAGCTCGAAGGCAAGCTGGGCCGCGACGCGACCGACGAAGAGATCGCCGAGTTCCTGAAAATCGACATCTCCGAACTGCACAAGCTGTTCGACGAGACGAAAAAGTCGCTTCTGCTCTCGCTCGACGAGATTTTCTACGACGACGAGGAAGGCTCCTCCCGCTTCGACTTCGTCGAAAACCAGAAAAGCGACAACCCCCAGCTGAAGATCGAGGAAGCCGAAGCCAAGCGCATTCTCGCCGATGCGATCTCGAAGCTGTCCGAGCGCGAGCGCATGGTCATCACCCTGTATTACTACGAAGACCTGACCTCGAAGGAAATCGGAAAGATCCTCGGAGTTTCCGACTCGCGCGTCTCCCAGCTGCACACGAAGGCGATCCTCCGCCTGCGCGGCCGCCTCGCGCGGCTCCGCGACTCCCTCGTGGAAGACTGAACGAAATTCGCCAGAAACGTGTGAAGGGAGCTCCCTCCACACGTTTTTTATTTTTCCTTGTATATAATCAAAAACCCCGAAGAAAGAATCTTCGGGGTTTTCGGTTACGGGTGCTTGGGAAGTCGGTCTTCAGGCCTTCGAGTTGTTCGTTTCGGCTGAGGACGCACCGGGCTCGGTGTCCTTCACGAGTTTGAACTGTTCGATCATCGTCTTGAGTTCCTGGGCGTTCTTCGCCAGCGACGAGAACTTTTCGTCCTTGCCCAGGGTGCCGAGTTTGGACGCGACGTCGTCGCTAAGAGTGCGCGCCTGGGCCAGCGTTTCGCGGAACCGGGACAGCATCGAGTTGATCGCGACCGCGAGTTCCTTGAGGCTGTCGTTGCGGCGCAGATGGATCTCGAACGTCAGATCGCCGTTCGCGATACGCTGAATGCTCTTCTCGAGTTTGTATGCGGGCCCGGCGAACTGGTGTGAATACATAATGCTGACGATAAATACAATGATCACGTTGACGAGGACCAGCAGGAGAAGCCTGGGCCAGAGTTCGGTGACGAAGTGACGCATCATGCTCTCGGCGGTCTGGCCTTCGCTCAACGTCGCCTGGGTGGTCAGAAAGAACGAACCGAGAACGTAGATGTTGCAGGCGGTGATGACGGTGATGAGGAAGACGAGAAGCAGGATCGTTCCTGCGAATCTGCTCTGCATCCCCTTCGCGATGAAGTAGTTCTTACGCTGGGTCACGCGGGTTCCTCCTCCGGATACGGTATCAGACTCTTTGAGCCCATCATACGCACCACTGCGGCTTTTGTCAACGACACGACCGGGCACGCCATGGCCCGGCCATGCGGCGGTCACAGGGGCTGGTCTTCTTCGTCGACGTAGAAGCGGCGGTTTTCGTAGACGGCCCATCCCGAGAGACGGCCGCTCTTTCCCTTGAAGGGAATGTCGATCGCCCCACCCTGCGGATCGTAGGTATACTCGCCGTAAAACTGGATCTGGCGTCCGACGGCGAGATTCATGGTGGCGCTGCCCTGGATGTGGTAGTTGAAGGTGAACTCGGTCTGCCCATCGCGCGAGCGAAGGCGGCATTTCTGCGTACCCGTCGCGATCGGGTCGGGCGGAATGAGGGCGGAGATCATGCCGGCGTCTCGAACGACCACCTTGGGAATCTTCTGTTGAAAGGCGTCGCTCACGGTTGCATCCTGCCCCATATAGTTGGCGAACACGAAAATGGCCAGAACGACCAAGGGAATCGTCACCAGAATGGCTTTATCCTGCCAGGTAAGATCCGGGATCTGCTTCGACACAGGTCTGAGTCCTCCGGAAAAGGGAATGCGGCCCGGACATTCCGTGCCGGACCGACGTCACGATACCACAGACTCCTCCGACACGAAAAGCACCCGGTATGATTTTGGGTTAGGCGATTTTAAACTTGATGATGCCCTCGATCTTGGACACACTCCCGATGATCCTGTCCAGATCTTGTTCATACAGGACTTTCGTGATCGTTTCGATCTCGATTTCGTTGTTCTGTACGTCCTTCGAGAAGCTGATCGATTTGATCGAGATGTTGAACGTCGCGAGAAGTTCCTTGATCTCCTGGATGAAGCGCGGCCGGTCGATGCCCTTTATCTGGATGGTTCTCGTCGCGCTTCCCTGAAGATAGAACTTCTCGAACATATCGAGCGCGATAAGAACGAACAGGACCAGAACCGTCGCGACGACGCCGATATTCGTATAGCCGGCTCCGACAGCCAGCCCGATGATCGCCGTTGTCCACAGGCTTGCGGCGGTTGTAAGCCCTTTGACGCCGCTTCCGTATCGGAAAATAGCGCCGGCGCCGAGGAAGCCGATGCCGGAAATGACCTGCGCAGCCAGTCGTTCCGGATCCCCGTTGGTTGCCACGGTGTGAAACTGGATTGCCAGATTGATCGAGATGCACATCGCGATCGAGGAGCCGACGGCGAGAATTATGTGCGTTCTGAGACCGGCAGGCTGGCTGTGCTTTTCACGTTCGAGGCCGATGAGACCACCCATGAAAGCGGAGAAGAGCAATCGGAAAATAATATCGTATTCAGTCAGCATGATGTTCCCTCATTTTCTGGATATTCCGCCGATGATACTCCTCCTCACGCAAAACGCAAAAAGAAATTCAGCGCCGTTTCACCACGCTTCCAGATCATTCGTCGCTGCTTCCCAGCTGCTCGTACAGCAGGCAGAGCCGGGATTCCGATGTCCAAACCGGCGTTGTGGTAAAATAGACGAAAGAGA
>JAKJFL010000285.1:0-4979 GCA_022704935.1 Candidatus Rifleibacteriota bacterium | reverse complement strand
CCGCCGCATCATGGGCTCCTATGGCCGCCTGACGGTCATCAGATCGAACCGCCGCGGAGCCATCGACCAGCAGCAGGTCCAGAACTGTCCCGCAGACGTGCGTTCGGCGTTGGCAAGTTATTACAACCTGATTTTACGCCGGCCGGCGGCCGTTGAACTCATTTCCCTCTCCAGGAATTCCATGGTGCATCGCGCCCTTGGCGCACGCATCGAGCGTTCTTCGGACGGGAGCGTCGAAGAGTTCATTCCGTTGCTCGAGAAGTTCAACGACCGGTCAGTCCGCGACCTGCTCGTCAATTCGGCAGACATCGCCGCATACCAGAAACTTCTCGGCCTCGACGATCTCCGCACGGTCATGACGCGTGAACTGCGCTTCGGCTGCGGCTGCTCGTATGAAAAGGTCGTGGCATCGGTCGGCATGCTCGGCGTCGACGAGCTTCGCGACATCGTCGAGAAGAAGGAAACTCAGACCGTCACCTGCCATTTCTGCGGGAACACGTACATCGTCACTCCGGAGGCGATCGCCGGCATGATCGTCAAGCTTTCGCGCAAAGACGACGAACCGACCCCGTGACCGACAAGCTTCGCTCCTGGAAAAACGGTGATCGCCCGGACCTCCCCTGGGAACGCTGTCGGAAGGACGAGCGTGGCGAGCTGAACCAGCTGCTCAGCGGCCCCGTCTGTCGCCACATCAACACGCTCACCCTCAGGGCGACCGACGGAGCCTGGCGTGGAAAGCACGTGCACAAGATCAAACGCGAGGAGTTCTTCGTTCTCTCCGGCTGCGTTGAATTTATATGGCATGATACGGAAACAGGCGAGCGCGGCGGCGATACGTTCGGCCCGGGAACACGGCTGACGATTCTTCCCGGCCTCGCCCACGCCCTCCGCGCCCTCGAAGACGCCGTCATGATCGAGTTTTCCGAAACTCCCTACGATGAGGCCGACTCGGTTCCGTACGACCTTTTCTGAAAAGTATCTTCTTTTCTACTTCGCCTTGTCGTTCCGCCATGTGTCACAGCGGGCCTTGATTTCCCGGCATTTTTCCGGGGTGAGCGCGGCGGCTGCCTTGTCGCGCAGGGATGCGTATTTCTGGTCATTGTCCGAACACAGATTCAGCCAGTAGTAGGCTGATTCCATATCTTTCGAAATACCCTTCCCCTGCGCATACATCACGCCGAGCCTGGCCTGTGCCTCGACGTTGCCGTTTTCGGCGGCTTTGCGAAACCATTCGGCAGCTTGCTCGTAATCCTGGGGAAGGGTCTTGCCCTCGTAATACTCCAACCCGAGCTTCATCTGGGACGTTGCGTCGCCGCCATTGGCCTTGTCGCGAAGGGTGGTGCCCGTCTTTTTCGGCTTCTCGGCGGGTTTGGCGGTCTCGGCTTCGATGGCCTCACACAGCTCTTTTGCCTTGTCGAAGCCCTGTTCAGCCGATTTTCTGGCCCATGCCAGAGACTGTTCGATATCCTTGGGCACGCCGTTTCCCTCGTAATAGAGCATCGCCAGCATGAACTGCGACTTGGGCTCTCCGGCCTCGGCGGCCGTGCGGAACCATCGTACCGCTTCGGGGATGTTCCTCGGCACGCCATGGCCCCGAATATACAGGGATGCGAGGATGCCCTGGGCATTAGGGTCGCCCTGGTTCGCCAGCTCGAGCAGTTTTTTGGCGTCATCGGACATTTCCCCGTCGGGGACGGGGGCCGCTGATGAAGCCTCGGCCTTCAACTCGGCAAGCAGCTTCTTGGCCTCTTCGTTCCCCTGGGCTGCTGATTTTTCGAGCCACTGAAGGCCATCGGCTTCATCGAGAGGAACGAACTCCCCCTTCAGACGCATCAAAGCATACACAAACTGGGCCTTGCCATGCCCTTGTTCCGCGGCTTTCCGCATCAAGGAAGCACCCTCTTTCACGTCTGCCTGTATGCCCTCGCCCTTGAGGGTCATGCTTCCGAGGAAATACAGGGCATCGGCGTTCCCCTGCGCGGCAGCCTTCCGGAACCAGTCGGCCGCTTCCCGGAGATTGGCTTCGACGCCTTTGCCGACGACCAGTCGGGATCCGAGACCCGTCTGAGCGAGGGAATCACCCTGCTCTGCGGCTTTCCGCCACCATTTCACCGCTTCCTCGTCGTTCTGATCGACACCGTCACCATGGGCATACATTTCGGCAAGATTATGCTGAGCAAGCGCCATGCCCTGCTCGGCGGCCTTCAGCATCCATGCGAACGCCTCCTTGGGGTCCTTGGGGACGCCGTCGCCATCCCCAAGGGCGTTGCCGAGGTTGAACTGGGCCGGGGCATATCCCTGCTCGGCGGCTTTGCGAAACCACTTCGCCGCCTCGGCGCCGTCGCGCGACACGCCGTAGCCCTTGTTGTACATGACGCCAAGGTTATACTGGGCATCCATGTCGCCCTTCTCGGAGAAGTCGCGGAAAATCTTTTCGGCTGTGGTGAAATCCTTCCGCTTGATGGCCGCAAAGCCTTCATCGAGCGACGCTCCAAAAACAGGAACATGAATCAATACAGCAAGAATCACCACCAGAATCCTCATTGTCAGTCTCCCATATAATAACTAGTATAAAAAGTGACGGTATCATTCGCAAGAAGACGAGTCCGTCATGGATGAAACGAGGTTTCATCCTAGCTCAATCCGATGCTCCCGTCAACCTCTTTTGCGAATGGGCAACGTGTCCCTCATGGATCGTCATTGTGCGCCGCCGTTTCCGGCCTGAATGTGCTTATTCGTGCCGCTGAAGAAGTGAAAATAGGCGTCGACGGCCATGGTGTACCCGTTCGAAAATCCCCGGAAGCCTTCCTTCAGCGTGTTGTTGACGTCGATGCCGATGATTTTCACCGGGGGGAGCTTGTCGATGAACTCGTTCAGGGCACCCTTGCTCTTGCCGGCGTAATCGGTGTCGTCACTGTCGTCGTTACCGTCGCCCTTGCCGAGTTCGCCGCTGTCGACTTTTTCCATGAGGTCGGCAGCCTGCTCCTTCAGCTCGTTATATTTGTCATAGTATTCTTTTGCCTTTCCCAGGTTGTTCTGGAACTCGGCCAGGATGCCGCCGATTTTCAGGGCGAGCGCCTTCGCCTCGGTGAAGATCTGGCCCTTGTTTTCAGTTTTCAGGGCGATGCTGCCGACCGACCAGACCGCCATGTTGATCCCGATCCAGGTGCCCTTCACGAACTCCCGCGTGTCCTCGCCGAGAGAGGTCGTCAGCATCGATGACTCGGCGGTGCCGCCGTGACACCCGTTGTCCAGCACCGACAGCGCCTCGAACGTATTCGGGTCGATTTCGAGCCAGGCGAACCGCTTGCGGCCCGACATCGTCGTTGGCTTCGACGGGAAAAACAGGACCTTGTTGTTCTCTTTCACGGCCTGCAGAAACCGCGGCGGGTATGTTCCGTCCTTCGTCATCTCCCTGAGCGAGGCATCGCGGCCGCTTCCGACCGGAAGGGCGTGAAGCTCTGCATCCTTCGGGGCATTCGCCCAAATGTCGAGATATCCCGTCCGGTTTTCGCCGATGAGCACCCGTGATTCCAAGCTTGACTGGAAGAATCCGTTGAGCAGGAAATACGCTTTCCGAAGCCCATCGTCGCCGGCATGAATCTCGTTGAACGGCTGGAGAAGGTCGATCCGGGTCGAGAGCTTGCCGTTGCAGCCCAGTTCGGAAACCACGGCGAGACAACGCGGCCTGCGGATACGTCCCAGCAGTAGCTTGTCGGTGGGCGACATCTCGGTGTCGAAAGATGTCTGCCCGGCGATGAGCCGATAGAGGACGTTCCGGTTGCGCCACCGGGCGACGGTGAGCGGCTCCGGCTTTTTCGCGACGGCATGCGCTGACCGGAACGCTTTGTCCAGGGCATCAGCCGCCTGATTCGGTAGGTCCGGAAGGTTGATGCCAAGTGTGATCAGGAACTGTTCGGGCTTTTGCCCCTCGTCCAGGTCGATCGTATGCGAGTAGAGCCCGTCCAGGCTGCCGATGTCGACCCGGATGGCCGTCACCCGGACGAAATGCTCGAGCGCCTTCTCACCCACCGTGACATCGTCGGGGGTCGTGAGTACAACCCCGTAGGAGGTCTTTCCCATGGTCGGAACCCGCGCGAAGGCGATATCGACCGCGTCCCGGCTGAGAGTGTCGAGCCGCAGGTTCTTCTGAAGCATCCGAAGTTCCGTGGATTTCTTTCCGCCGCCCCCGCCAAGGGCGGAACCGGCATCTTCGGCCGAACCCCGAGCTGAGCCGTCGGACGTGGGTTCGAAGACGGCAGTGACGGACACGCTGACGGAACGGCTGTCCGGCGCGCCGGACACCTTCCCGGAATCCGCCGGGCGGTAGACGAGCCCGGAAAGCTCCGAGATGTCTCTCATGAAGGGAACGACGAACGTTTTGCGTTCGCCGGCGGCGTTGATATACGAGACGCCGACCGGGGCGGATTTCTCGCGCTTCACGTCGATCCCGTAATACTCGAGGAGCAGCCTGGCCCCCTCTTCGGAGAATTCCAGAGCCGTCGGTTTTGCCGAGATGCCGAGCCGCGACAATAGGGCCATTGCGAGATTCGACGTCGCCCCGATATCGCCGAAGCCCTGTGTGACAACGCTTTCAGGGCAGGTGTCGAACCCGTGGGCCTGGCCGCCCTGGGCGTTCTTCGGAATGCAGGTGATCGTCTGCATCAGGTCGATGAAGCTCTTCTCATCCGTGACGCCGCTGATGGCGCGTATACCGAACGTGTTGACCGGCGGGATGATCAGGTTGTCATATCCATCGGCCTTTTCGAGCATGTACACCGGGCTGTACCGCTTGTCGAGATCCAGGGCGGAGTATCGTTTCATCGCCGCCTCGACGGCGCCGTCGAGAAGCCGAGCGAACGTCGATTCACGGGCTGGAACCTTCGCCTGCCAGGCTATCAGGGCTGGAGATGCGAATTCGCCCTTGCCGACGGGAACCTGAAGCTTCTCGTTGAACGGAGAGCGGAGGGTCCAGTACG
>JAKJFL010000284.1:0-4979 GCA_022704935.1 Candidatus Rifleibacteriota bacterium | reverse complement strand
GACGCCCGTGCCCGTGTAGGACCCGCCGATAGTCGTGCTCGACGAGGTGACGAACGGGTAGGTTCCCTGGTCGAGGTCGAGAAAGGAACCCTGGGCCCCCTCATACAGAATGCTTTTCCCGCCGCGACGGGCGGTGTCGATGATCGCCTGCGTGTCGGCGATGAACGGCTCGAGGGCCTCGGCGGCCTTCCTGAACTCACTAATCGCGACGGTGTTGCCGCACATCTCTCGAAGGTGCTCGCAACCAGTCTGGGACGCGTGGGCGGCGAGCTGATCGATATAATGATCGATATATGAACCGTCCCGCACATGCTCCAGCCGGATGCCGGTGCGGTTGGCTTTTTCGACGTAGCAGGGGCCGATTCCGCGGCCGGTCGTTCCGACTTTCGCGCCATGCTGCGCATCGAGAGCCTTGTGGAGCGGGGTTACCAGGTGGGCGCGGTCCGACAGGAAGAGGTTGTCGGGGGAAACCGCAAGCCCGTGCTTCGCCAGTTCAGCGATCTCCTCGACGAACCGCTCTGGGTCGATCACGCAGCCGTTCGCGATGACGTTCACACAGCCGGGATTGAGGATGCCCGAGGGAATCTGGTGCAGCACCGTCTTCTTCCCGCCGACCACGATGGTATGGCCGGCGTTCGCTCCACCCTGGAACCGGGCCACCAGATCCATCCGCTCGGCGAGCAGGTCGATGACTTTTCCTTTGCCCTCGTCGCCCCATTGCGAGCCGAGAACCAGCATGTTGGCCATGGCTCAATACCCTCCCCACGCCCGTGCGTGATACGGGCTGTCGAGGCCGGGCAGGAAGATGTCATGCACCTGGCCTTCCCGGATCGACAGGCCGGAAACCAGCTCGACCGACGCGTTCGCCTGCAGCTCGCCGATCGTCGCGGCGCCGCAGGAACAGAGCGTCGCCTTGATCTTCGCCAGCGTTTCGGCGAGATTGTCTTCGAGCTTGCCGGCGTACTCGACATAGCCTTCGACGCCCTCGAAGAACTTGTCCTGCTGATACCGGATGTTGCGCCACTCGCGGGCACGGGGTGAGCCTTCGCCCCAATACGGCTTCATGACGCGGTTGTTGATGAGAACCTTCTCGGTGGGAGACTCCTCCATCCTCGCGAAGTAGCGCCCCATCATGATCGAGTCGGCCCCGAGGGCGAGGGCGAGGCTGATGTCCTTTGCATGCGTTATGCCCCCGTCGGCGATGATGGGAATATATCTGCCGGTATCTTTGTGAAAGCGATCCCTGGCCTGCGCGACTTCGATGATGGCCGAGGCGAGACCGCGGCCGGTGCCTTTCTGCTCCTGCGTGATGCAGATCGAGCCGCCGCCCATGCCGACTTTCACGGCCTGGGCTCCCGCCTCGACCATGAACAGGAACCCTTCGCCGGTGATGATGTTGCCGCCGATGATCGGGATCTCGGGATACCGTTTCGCCGTCCACTCGATGGCCTCTCTCTGAAACTCGGAATGGCCGTCCGACGAGTCGACGAGGAGAATGTCGACTTCCGCGTCGACGAGCTGCGGAACGCGCTCACGGAAATCCCGGGTGTTGATCGCGGCCGCTGCCAGAAGGCGCTTGTCGCGGTCGACGACTTCGAGCGGGTTGTCCAAGTGGTTGTAGATGTCTTTCCTGAAGACGAGATACAGCAGCCGGTTCCGCCCATCCACGATCGGGAGGACGCCGTGATGGCTTTCGATGAGCAGCTCGTTCGCCTGCCTGAGGCTGGTGATGTCGACGCCGACGACCAGGGCCGAACGGGGAATCATCCGTTCCCTGGCCTCGAGGTCAGCATGTCTGGATGGGTCGTAATCGTTCTTGGAAATCAGGCCGAGCAGAACGCCGTTTTCATCGACGACCGGGAACGTGGAGAAGTTCGTCCTTTCCTTCAGCGCGGCCAGCTCCCGTATCTTCAGGCTCGGCAGAATCGTTTGCGGCTTCACGAAGCCGGCTTTGTGATGCTTGATTTTAGAGATCATCGCGGCCTGCTGGTCGGCCGGCTGGGAGGCGTAGACGAACGCGAGGCCGCCCTGTCTGGCAAGCCCGATTCCCATCGCGACCCCCGAAACCGACTGCATGGCGGCGGAAACCAGCGGGATATTCAGGAATATCGGGTCTCCCCCGGCGGATCGGTTGACCAGGGGCGTTCGGAGCGAAATACGCTCGATCGAGCACGCGGCGGTGGTCAGGCCGGGAAGAAGCCTGAATTCGGCGAGCGTCCGGGACGGTTCCAGAATGAGTTTCCTAGCCATACCCTCTCCATTCGTGAGTGTGCGGAACTGCCCGGAGCGATGTTGCCGCTTCGGGCGGAAATGTGGACATCCTGGGGGGAACGCCGGCAGAGTGAAGCGGGCGTTCGGAGTCGGCATTGCCGTAAAAAAGAGACATCCCCGGTGGTCATACACTCCACCGGGGATGCTTTGCGAGACTTGGCTGGTCTTCGAGAGGGAATGTGCGGATTGCACTTCGCCTACCTTTTTCCGACGATACACGATCGGTATTCGTCGCCGGCAGGCACATACTCTCATTGTATGTACCTCAACATATTCCTTCCTATGGAAAAAGCCGCAACCATCGTTCGAGTCCTTCGACCTCAAATTCAGGGTGACAGCTTGATATCACAACCGGCTCGAAAATGTCAAGTCGAGAAATGCATGTAATATATGTATGTATATAATAACCATGATATATATGGCGATGTCGTCTCGAAGCTGCTGGCGTGCCTGACTGACGGACAGCTCGCAGAGACTCTGAAAATTAAAAGACCAGGTATCCCCGGACAAGCCGGGCATCCTGGTCCAGTGTATTCGAAAAAGGGCTGGTTACTGCAGAACGATCTTCTTCGGCTGAAGGGCGGCGATGTCGTTTTTCGCCAGGCCGCGGGCAACGGCTTCCTTGAGATACGGAATGGCGTCGAGGGTGTGCCCGAAAAGGGGCAGGGCCGTGACGTCGGCCGTGACCGTGCAGGGGCTCATGATGAGGGTCTTGGCCAGTTTCACGTCGTCGGGGTTGCCGCCCGAGGGACCATGGGCCATCAGGGTGCGGTAGGCGTCGATGATCGTCAGGGTCGGAAGAATATGCATTGTTATATCGATGATCTTCTGCGCGAAATTCTCGTGAAGGTTGCCGCGCGTACCACCCATGATTCCCATCAGGTTCTTGAGGCCAAGGGTGACCGTCGCCATGCCGTGGTGCTTGGCGATCGGGACATTGATGACCTTGTTCGCCTCGAGGAACTCACGATAGAGCGGCCATGACTTCAGCACCTTTCCGTTCGGCAGGGGGTGCTCGACGAAGCCGTCGTCGCTGATGTGCGTCACTTCGGCGCCCGCATCGGCCGCTTTCTCTTCGATGAGGCTGCTCGCATAGCATCGCAGAGGGTTGGCGCAGGTGCGGTCGAATACCTTCACTTTTTTCGCGCCGGCTTCAAAACAGGCTTTGACGATGCCGGCCACGAGATCGGGGTTGGTGTTGCCGGCAAGCTCGGGAATGCGGTCCCAGCCAATGTTGGGCTTGACCACGACGACGTCGCCCTGGCTGACGAAACGGCCCATGCCGCCGTATGCATCGAGGGCCGCTTTCAGCATGACGTCAGGCTCGCCGCCTTCGACCCAGACAGACGGAGGAAGTGCCGCACCGTCTTCGGCGAACAGGACGGAGCTTCCTGTGAATACCGGGCCAAGGGCAACGGCTGCCGTGGCTCCGGCGGCCATTTTCAGGAAATCACGTCTCTTCATCTCGTTAAACCTCCCGTCGAATCTCTGCCGGTATTGTATCCGTTACACCGGGCGAGACGCAAATACGTTGCAATGGTTATCCCAGGCGGCGTCGACAGCGCATCGAGGGGCAAACGGAGACTTCGCTGGAAGTCCGGCAGTGGCGGATCGTGATTCGACAGCGCACCTGTGTTGAAGGTCTTCAGATCATCTTGCAGTTAGACAGGAGCATGTACAGATCGGCGACGACGAGAGCAGGGATAAGGAAACGGGAGGCAAACGTCAGCAGGGTCTCGATGCGGGTGTAGGCGTTCTTGTTTGCGAGATGGGTCCCGACCGAAAACAGCAGGCAGAGGAAGATGATCACGTAGTTGGCGATCATCATCCGGTCGATGAACGTCAGGTAGCTGAGGGGCGGCAGGCCCTGCGAGAGGTTGATGTGATACGCGACCGAGCTGAACAGGGCCGCGACGGCCAGGCTGATCTTCTGGGATATCTGCTCGAGGGGAAGCAGTGAGCCGAGCGATGCGATGAGAAGGAAAATGATGGCCGGGGCGATTGTCTTCGCGAAAATGATCGGGTTGAGGCGCGAGACGTCGATTTCCGCGGCGATCTGGGAATACCTGTCACGCTTTTCGCTCTGCAGACCGAACGACGTTGCATACTCGTGCATGCTGCTCACGATGCGGAACCCCTTGATGTCCCAGCCGACGAGATGAAATGCCGGGTCGAGAGCCGAGTCTTTGTCGTCGGAGATGTACTCGCGAAGTTCGAACTCCTGCTCGATGTCTTCGAGAAGCACACGCAGGGTGAACGAGTCGAACGGGTAGTTACGGTAATCGATGTTCTGGTCGAACAGTGCCGAAACCTTGAACACCAAATAATTCACGTCGGTTCCCTCGTAGGGCTTGTGCTCCTCCTGCTTCTCGAGCGTCAACATGCGGCAGTTCATGAACTCGAACTTCGGCTCTTCCGCGCCGCGATACATCATCCACATGTAGAAATCGAGCGGCAGACTCGATGTCTGGAAATCGATCTTGCCCGCCGAGTTGAAATAAAAGCCGACCTTGACCTTCTGGTGGTCTCCGGAAATCTCCTCCGCCGCCTTCTGAATGGATAGCAGGTCGGCTGTCGGGGAAGCGGGCACGCCTGTCGAGGGATTCTGCGCGAATGCCCCTGTGCCGGCCGCTGCGAAAAATATAATAGCAATAATAATAAAACTCAGCAGGATATACAGGCTGCGCCGGTTCGAAGGTGTCGTGAAG
>JAKJFL010000283.1:0-4982 GCA_022704935.1 Candidatus Rifleibacteriota bacterium | reverse complement strand
TATAGGCGGTGGCGCGCGGGAACTGGAACCGTTTTTCCCTGGTCGTATCCTGCACGAACAGGGGTTCCATCTTCTGGATCACGTATCTGGAGATCGGGGACGACCACTGGTCGAGAACGAGTGGGAGCGTGCGGATCGTCTGGCAGATGCGGAACTTGTTCTCGTTCCCGTCGAGAATGGAGAGCGAGAATTTTCCGACCTTGAGGATGTTGGAAAAGATCCGTTCGACGGTGAACGGCAGATTCGCGATCTCGAGTTCGGAGGAGATCTGCTGGCTGGCTTCCCGGACGGCATCGAGTTCCTTCACGTGGAGGTCGAGTTCCTGGTTCGTCTCCTTGAGCTGTTCGAGGAGACGGAACGTATTTATAGCCGACGATATATTTCTGGCGAGGGTCGTCATGATGTCGACGTCGTAGGATTCCTTCTCTTCGGTGCGGAAGGTGTTTCCGAGGAGCAGGACGCCAAGCACGTCGCTGTCGATGCGCAGGAGGTAACAGCCGGCGACCTCGTCCTTCGAGAAGATGGCGGAAATCTCGGGGTTCTCGTGCAGAAGGGTGTCGGTGACCTCGAGGGATTCCTGGCGGGAGATCTGCTGGATCAGCTTCGTCGAGATCCGGAATTTTGGCAGGCGTTCCTGCGTTTTTAGCTTGATGTCGACGGCGCTGCGCATTTCCTCTCTTGTCGGGTCGTAGATGAAGATCGCTCCACGAGAGATGCCGAGAGTGCCGAGCATGATCCGGAGCATCGAGCGCAGGCCTGTCTCGAGATCGCGCTTCTGCGAGAGAAACGAGCTGAGGTCGAGGAAACTGCCGAGGATGTATTTGAGGCGCTCGATCCGCTTGCGCTCGCGCACGATGTCGTCGACGCCCTGCGGATCGACCTGTAGCCGCTTCTTCACCATCTTGATGAGGGTGCCCGACGGCGGGAACGACGAGACTTCGCAGCCGTCCATCAGCTTTTCCATCAGCATCAGGCCCCAGCCGCGCTTGTATGAGGATTTCATCTTCTTCTTGATATCTGGCTTTTCGACCGTCGATGGGTCGAACCCCGTGCCGAAGTCGCGCACTTCGATGGTAAGGAGATCCTGGTCGGAGGTGAACGCCGCGTAGATATCCTGATTCGTGTCGGGAAGGCCTTTCGGGGCATGCTCTTTCGCATTGATGAGCGCTTCGATGAACGCAAGGCGCATCTCGTCGATCGTTTCGGGCATGAAGCCGCACTTCTTCGCGAACGAATCGAGATATTCGCAGGCCTCGAGTTCGGAATCCCGCTCGTTGGCGATCTTCAGAAACAGGTGTTTTATCATCGACGGCACGGATGCCCTCCTTGAACTCCCCTGACAATGCGGCAAAGCAACAGGCGTCTCCTGCCAGCGGGCAGAACACGTTCTCATATTATGATCGCTCGGGACCGGTGTCAAGACGAACATCGGAAGATCGTCCGCTTTTCCGGGAAGTGTTCCGATCGTGTCAGCCTCTGCATGATGCGTTCAGTGTATGACTGGTTCGTTGCATCTTCGAAATTCGCCGAACATCTTCGCCGGCAACGGACATCGGCCGATAGGTAGGACGTATTGTATCAAAGCAGAACCAGGCATCGAGTTGCCAGGGGGAGAATGCCCATGGATGAAGTCGTCGTCGTCAGCCAGAACCCGGTCAAAACCGTCATCAACCCTGTTCCCAAGCCACCGGCCAAGCCGAAACCCGCAGGCACGTTCATGAATTTTTTTCTGATGATGCCGCTGGCGATCGTCGTCCTGCTCCAGGCGTTCTTTTTCGGAAAGCTGATCGGATCGTATACGAGTCTTCCCGTGTTCACGATCCAGTCGTATGTTTTCGTCGGCGGCCTCGGGATGCTGATGCTGGTGATACATTTCATGATGCGTTCGATCGTCTACACCTCGCTGTTCGGCTTCATGCTCGCGGCCGGTGTCTTCAACGCCTGGTTCGGGGATTTCTGGACCCCATTCATCAACAACTGGCGCGAAATTCTCGGGATCATGAAAACCGCCTGGTCGAAAAAGGACATCCCATTTCCGATTCTCATGTCGGGCGGCATTTCGTTCATCCTGGTCGGCCTGACGCTCGCGAATTTCTTCGTTTCCCTGTTCGTCAAATACTTCTTCGAGGTGCTGTTCGGCTCGGAATGGGCTGACGGCAGGAAATACGGCTATTCCGCGGCCATTCTGCTTCTGCTCGGAATTCATTTCGGGTTCGCCAGTTTCGCCGGTGAGGCCGGAAGCCGCATCATCTGGAGCAAGCCGGACCTCTACGCCCCTCTCGAGGAATACCTAGCTCGCATTCCCAGCGCCGCCCAGTTCGGCGCCGAACACGTCTGGAGTTACGACACGAACATCTCTAAAGCGTTCAAGGCCGGAACCGGAGACCTGATCCGAAGCAAGGAGGAGATGGGCGCAATTCCCGCCCCCGCCTGGACCCGCTGCGATCAGCCGTTCATCCCGACCCGCCAGGGACTCGTCTGCTACGACAAGGACCTGTTGACCCCGACCTGGAACTGTTCCTGGCCGGGCAAGCTCCCCGGGCTCGAGTTGCCTCCGGAAGACGCCTCTCCCGACATCGGCATTCCCATGCTGATCAGAACGGACGTCGCACCCGGCCTGGTGCTGGCGATGTTCGATTACGGCTACTGGGGCGCCGTTTCCCTGAAAACGGGGACGATGCTCTGGCTCAAGGGCATCGACGCCACGCAGCGGATCAACCGGTATTTCACCGAAGAATTCCTGCGAAGCCCGTACGTTGCGTTCTCGAACAACATCCTCGTCTTCTCCTGCCAGAACGCGCGGATTGTGGCGCT
The DNA here is from genome assembly GCA_022704935.1 of Candidatus Rifleibacteriota bacterium. GTDB lineage: Bacteria > Muiribacteriota > Ozemobacteria > Ozemobacterales > Ozemobacteraceae > MWAR01. The sequence goes on along the minus strand of JAKJFL010000283.1, from coordinate 2,168 downwards.
GAAGGCCGATACAGGCGATCAGCTCTGGGAATACCAGCACAAGGATACGAAATACTCTGGAAAGGGGCAGCGCGCCCTTCTCACCATCAGCAACGATCGCCTCTACGCCGGTTTCATCTCCGGAGCGATCGTAACGTTGGATCTGGCCAAGGGAACGAAGATCTACGAGGCGCGCGGGTCAGACTGGCACCCCGTCACGGCACCGGTCCCGACGAAGGATGAGTGCGCCTTTCTTTCGGAAAACGGTGAGTATGTGAGGCTGCAGCTCGACGGCGGCCGTATCAGCAGCCGGAAGATGATCATGGAGCATCGGCTTCCTCTGATGCCTGCAGCTGTCGACATCGCGGGCGGATATATCGGGTTCAAGGACATTCTCTGGAAAATCGACCCTGCCGACGGCAAGTTCGAGAAAGCCCGGGAGTTTCCGAAGCACATCTACGCCGCAGGCCCCGTGTTCGAAGACAAGATGATGTATATCGGCACGCAGGACGGCTGGGTCATCGGCATGAACCGTGAAAGCTACGCCGAAAAGTGGCGCGTCCACGTCGGCGGCGAACTGACCGAGGAGTCTCTCGCCGTCGCAGACTTCGGCCTTCTCGTCCGGACGAAATCCGGCTCGATCTTTTGCCTGCGCAAGGGCGCCGATTGAGGTGATCGGACGCATCGAGGTCAATCACGAAAGGCTCTCGCCCTTCGGCAGACCCGGGGCGAACGGATAGTATTCATTCTGCAGTATTCTGTAATAAATGAGGGGCGGATCGTGATCCGCCCCTCATTATATTGATGTGTAGAATATTATGAGATATTATTTTTTCTCTTTTTTCGGGGTGTTGAGCTGTTTCTGGCAATACTCGATGCGCTCTTCGGTCAGCTTCTTCATGGTCGCATCGGGATTGAACTCGAGGTATTTCCGGTAGTTGTCGAGGGCGTCGCGGAACTGGCCTTTGAAACCGTAGACAGATGCCAGATTGTAATAGGCGTCGGCGAACTGGGGCTCGAACAGGATCGCCTTCTTGTAGAACTCGACAGCGCGGTCATTTTCATCGATCTGGTAATAGGCAATGCCGAGGTTGTTGCAGATCTTCGCCTGTTTCGGCGCAGACTTGAGGGCTTCCTTCCAGTTGGTGATCGCATCCTGGATCTTCCCCATCTTGAAGAGGCAGTTTCCGATGTTGTTCAGGATTTCGGCATTCCTGGGAGCCTGCTGGAGAGCCGCCCTGTTGGCGTCGAGAGCTTCCTGATAACGCTTCTTCTCATACAGCTCGATGGCTTCGTGGTAATAATCGGCTGCTGATTTGCTGGTGCTGACGGCCTTCGCCGGAGGAAGTTCCGCGGCCTTTTCTGAAGCTTCGCGCTTTGCCGGCTTTTCGGCCTCTTCCTTCTTTGCCGCCTTCTGCTTCTCATCGGCCGCCTTCTTTTCGTCGGCCTTTGCCTTTTCGTCAGCAGCTTTCTTTTCGTCGGCCTGCTTCACCTTGGAATCTTCTTTTGTTTTTTCATCAGCCTTCGACGCAGGCTGTTCCTTCAGTTCCGGCTTTTCCGTCGCCTTCACCGGCGTTTTGGCATCGGTTTTCGCCTTCTCGACAGTCCCGGCTTTTTCATCTTCCTTCTGGGCTTGAGCGGGCTTTTCCTTGACCGTTTCCGGCTTCGCAGCAGCTTTGCCTGCCTGGGGTTCCGTGGGAGCTTTCTTTTCGTCGGGTGTTTTCGCGGCTCCGTGGGCGTCGGGTTTTCCCTTTTCGACGGTCGCCTTCTGGTCCGGCGCGGCCGCGGATTTTCCCTTCTGCTCACCCGGCTTCACCGCATCTGTCACGCCTTTTGGAAGGGCAGGCGCAGCCGTTTGTGAGGCAACTGGGGTTTCAGGGGCATGCTTCGGTTCGGCAGCCTCCTCTTTCGCAAGCTGCTTTTCGACGACGCTGTTGAAGATCCAGCCTTTTGTGCCGTCATCGAACGAGACCTTCAGCCACCCCTTCTCCTCGAATTCGATGGTGTATTTGTCTCCGCGAAGTTTTTTCGTGACGACATTCGAGGAGTGACTCGCCTCGGAACGGACATTGATATAGCTGCCGTGCACCTTCCCCACGCGGGAACCGGCCGCCCAGACCGGCGCAACGGCGATCAATCCAGCTGTGACGACTCCGACGATGATGCGTTTCATCGAACATACTCCTTCC
>JAKJFL010000282.1:0-4983 GCA_022704935.1 Candidatus Rifleibacteriota bacterium | reverse complement strand
GGCGGGGAGGAACAGAGCAGATGCAGATACCATCGGACAACCAGGATCTCGACAAGCTTCTTCCGAAAACGGTGAAAGTAGATCTGGACACCCCTCTCGAATCTGCCTGGACGGCCCTGGCGTTCGTATCGGGCGTGGGCTGTCTTTTCATTCTCCAGATCGGCTTCATCGGCGGCAAGCGCACCCCGCCCGATCCGGAGTTCCTCAACTACCTGCCTCACGCCCTTCTGGCACTCGGTTTCTTCGTCGCTTTGAGGAAATTCACCGACAACTATTACATCGTCGACCGACAGCGAAAGGCGATCTTCTACCACTTCGAGTGCCTGTTCGTGAAATCGGTCAAGGACTACATGCGGTTTTCCGACATCGACTCGGCCGTCGTCAACGGCTCGATCCATCATTCGAAGAATTCTCGCTGGTATGAGTATCAGATCCTGCTGATCGACCGGACCGGCAAAACCCACCCGTTCAGCGATTCGCTCAGAGAGCCCGAGCTGGCAACCCTGAACCGGCGGGCCGAAACCATCGCGAAGATCATCGACTGTCGGCTGGTCCCGGGCCAGGTTGAGCACACGCACACGATCGCGGCCGGTCCAGCCGGAACGGTGAACATCTCGACGGCCAGTGCCCCGCTGAACACCCCGTCGACGGATCTCTCGAACATCCAGATATCCGGCTGGCTCGCGGTGGTCATCATCATGCTCGTGCTCGCGTTTTTCGGCTTTGTCGCCTGGGTTTCACTCCGATGATGCCGGCATACGGAGGTTGAGAAGGCATGGATTTGAAGTTCTGGCTGGAACTGGTCATCCTGGTCGCGGTTCTGGGAAAATGCTTCACCATGTTCGTCTTTCCGCGCATCCTGTCGCGCTGGCTGGCTCTGAATCACAAAATGACGAGCGAGGAAGGCTACGTGGCCGTTCCCGACCTGTCCTCCCTGCAGGGCTGTGAAGGCATCGCGGTGACGGATCTTCTACCATCCGGAAAAGCCGATATCGGCGGCCGGAAGCTGGATGTTTCCATCCGGCAGGGCATCGTGAAGAAAGGCACCCGCGTCAGGATCGTCGAGGTCTGCGCCGGAAATCTGTATGTAGAAGCCGTCCCCACCCCCGACCGGGAAACCGTGCGGACCTGACGGGGCCTCCCGGTCCGGAAATGCCTCCACCTTTGCCGGATAGACCGGCAGGTCATCGCCGGGCTCCTGAAGTGACTCGATTTGAGATCCGGCGGAAAAAACGACGATGCTCGTCATCGGGAGAGAATCAACGAATGCAGGCCCAATCGGCTCCTCCAAAGTTTGATTCCGACACTCTTCCCCGAACGGTGAAGGTCGACCTCGACACACCACTGGAATCAGTCTGGACGTTTCTCGCCCTCGGCTCGGCATTCGCCTGCATCGTCATTCTTCAGATCACTTATTTCGGCACGGAGGATTCACCGCCGGACCCCTCTTTCATCAGGTTCTTTCCCTATGCAGCCGGAGCCATCCTGCTGTTCACATATCTGCGAACGCAGACAGACAACTATTACATCGTCGACCGACAGCGAAAGACGATTTTCTATCATTTCGGATTCGCCTTCATCCGAAGAGTCCGGGAGTATCTCGGCTTTTCCGATGTCGATGCTGTCGTTGTCAGCGGCTTCATCTGCGCTTCGGACGGTTCGAATTGGTATCAGTATCAGCTCCTGCTGGTTGACAAGGCAGGAATAACCCACCCGTTCAGCGATCAGATCAGGGAAGATGAGCTTACGCTGCTGAACACCCGCGCCAAAACTATATCTTCGATTATAGAATGCCGGTTCTTCCCGGGACGATCCGAGCATGTCCAGACGGCTACCGTCGACAGGGACGGCCGGGTCGTCATTTCCAGCGTCCACACTCCGTTGGGCGCGACCGATTCCGGCTCCGAATGGAAAAAGACACTTCTGATTCTTTCGGCCTGTTTTCTTGTGGGCATTCTGGTCGTTTTCATTCTCAACACCCTCTTCGACTGAGCGATGCACCGGAATCTTCGCGTATACCCGTTCCCGCCCGAAAGCGGCGGAAGGCAGGTCATCCCGGCATGAACCGTTTCGGCGGTTCCACCGTCAAGGAGTTGTGGCAGCTCGCCTGGCCTCTTGCGCTTCAAGCGGTGTCGTTCTCGATGCTTTCCCTTCTCGACCGGCTGATGGTCGGCCAGCTGTCGGAAACGGCAATCGCTGCCGTCGGAGTCGGCGGGCAGATCCTGTTTTTCGCGCAGACGCTCGCCGGCGCCGTCGCATCGGCCGCGGCGATCCTGGCGGCGCAGCTGCGGGGCGCGAGAAATGTTGGGGGCCTGGCCGCCCTTTCCGGATCGTCACTCGCGCTGATGCTCCTGATCGGTGCAGCCGGAAGCGCAATCATGATGTCCATCGCGAAACCGGCCTGCCTGTGGCTCACGGACGGCAATCGGGAGATCGCGGAGGCGGGGGCGGGTTTCCTGGGCATTATCGCCTGGACCTTTCCCTTCGTGCTCGTGATGTTCGCCGTCACTGGCGTCATGCGCGCCCTCGGCGACACCCGGACGCCGGTCGTCACGTCCGTCGCCGCCATCCTCGTGAATACCCTTCTGAACGCGCTGCTGATCAATGGATATGCCGGCCTGCCGAGGCTCGGCATCATGGGAGCCGCCATCGCGACCGCCGCCGCTCACGTCGTCGGAGCGTGGCTTGCAATGCGGGCCTACGGAAGACTGAGGTTCGAGGGGCGGCGGTTCGGGCTTCACGATATCGGCAAGGCGCAGACCGGAATGGCGACCCAGCTCATGTGGCTGGCAGGCCCGATCGCCCTTGACGGTCTGTTCTGGCAGGCGGCTTCGCTCGCTTACACCCGCATCGTCGGCATGGTCGGCGGCGACGCCATGGCCGCCTACTTCATGTATCACAGCGTGCGCGGTCTCGGATACATACCGCTCGGCGCGCTGGGAACCGCGGCATCGGTCGTCGTCGGCCGGCATCTCGGGGCCGGTCATGCCGTCCGCGCGAGGATGACGGTCGGCCGCGCGTCGTTTCTTTCAATATCTTTAGCTATTTTTACGGGCGGGCTCGCGTTCGCCGCCGCCGGCCCGTATCTCGCAATGTTTTCCGTCAAGCCGGCGGTGACCGCGGAATCGCTCCGGCTCATCAAGTGGTTCACGCTCGTGATCCCGTTCGAAGCCGTGATCGTCGTCTATTCGGGTACCCTGCGGGCCGGCGGTGATGCCCTGTGCGTCAGCCTCATCACCCTCTCGACCTTCTGGCTCGCGGGAATTCCCCTTGCGTGGCTTCTGGGCGTCCATTTCGGCTTCGGGCTCATCGGCTGTTTCGCCGGCATGTCCGCCGAGTCGGTGGTGAAAGCCCTGCTGTTCCATCTCAGATACCGCGCCGGCTCCTGGGCCCGGCGTCTGACCGGGTGAGCCGCACGAAGGGGCCGGGCTCGGGATCGGCAGTTTTTCAGGGCTCTATTCAAACCCGACGTCGTCGGCCAGGCCGAGTTTCTGCATCGCGGTCTTCATCTGGAGAAGCTTCTTGGAGGCATACCAGTCGCCCTTCTGAAGAAGCTTGAACGTCAGCATCTCACGGACCTTGGCCAGCAGGGAGACGAATGCGGGAAGATCGGCCCCGTCGAATGTCGACACGCGCGCGATCAGCTTGTCGAGCGTCTCGTAGCGGTTCTCGTCGAATTCCCGCTTGAGGCGGCCCAGAATGAACTTCTCGCGACTGGCGATCCGGCCGGCGGCGATCTGGTCGCCGGCCCGTTCCTGCAGCCGGTGCCATTCCTTCCGGATCTGCCGCAGGCAGACTTCCATCGGCCCTTCGACCGTGAGCTTGTATGATATCGTATGCGCTATAGACACTGTGATGCGGCGTCCGATGAACGCGCCGACCACGCTTCCGGCGCCGGGAGCGATGGCCGAGCCGGCCATGGCGCCGAGCGTCGCGCCGACGAGACCGCCGGTCTGGTCGATGCCGGCGCGGATGATGGCGACGCAGCAGAAGTCGGCGAAGCTCCCATTCGCGATCGCTTCCCTGACGAGATCCCGGACACGCGACGAATCGTGCTGAACGGCGTTGGCGACGAGTTCGGCTCCCGTCGTCGACAGCGATTCCTTGGAGAACGAAGCGAAAGTCTTCGTCACGGCCTGCGCGACAAGCCGGGAGTTGAACTCATCCGCGAAACCAAGCAGCGTTTCGGCGGCCTTCAGGAAGGCGACGCCTCCGGCGATATCGATGAACTCCTTCGCAAGATCGTAGACGAACCGGTCGAGGAACACGACGATATCGCCCTGGAAGCGGAATCCGATCTTGCCGCCACTGCGCTTTATCGAAAACAGCGTGAGATCCCACGCGATATCCGAGTCGCTGGTGAAATAGCGGTCCGACAGATCGTCGGGGAACGGAAGCTTTCCGGTAAAGGTCGCCGCGCCGTCGAATATTATGAATAGCCGCCGCAGGTCGCGATCGTAAAATCCGTGACTGATGTTGAGCCGCACGTGGCTCCCCGCGTTGAGGTGCTCCGCGAACACCTTCAGGCGGTTCTGGATGACACAGGCGGCCTTCACGAGCAGCGCGTCGGCTTTCTCGGGCAATCTCTGCAGAACGCCGCCCACGCCCGCTTTTTCCGAATGCGACATCGCAGGCGGAATGGCCCCGCCCACGAACGCAACCAGAAGCGCCAGCACCAGCAAGAACGTTCGCCGCACCCGTTTCATCCGTCATCCCCCATCGGAATTACATTTTCATGGTAACACAGACCGTCTCATTTCCTTCGATGAGCCTGTTCCTCTTTGTTCGAGCCCACTCCGGGAGTCTGCATCGTCATTCCCTGAAAGCAGCAAACCCGCCTTGCGGCGGGTTTGCATGGCGATCATGTTCAGGATTTCAGCCTGTAGACGTGGAAGCTCTCGTAGATGAAGGACCGGTCGATGTCGAAGAGGCGGCGGGCCAGGTCGGGCTCGGCGATGAGGCGGTCGGCGTTGGCCTCGTCGA
>JAKJFL010000281.1:0-4999 GCA_022704935.1 Candidatus Rifleibacteriota bacterium | reverse complement strand
GCGGCATGCAGTCGTTTCCTGATACGGGTCGGAAGATCATCTCCGGGGTCGCCCTCGACCATGCGCACGAGGATGGGCGAGTCGAGGTCGAGATAGCCGCGGCCGAGCGGCAGGGTCTTGTGCGACAGGATGACGGCCTCGTCGCCGGTCGTCGCGTCGGGGGGCAGGTCGCGAAGCGCTTCGCGGTAGACCCAGGGGTGCCCCCGCATCAGCGCGAACTCGCGGTCTTTTTTAAGGGAAAGCGTGACGGTTGCCATGGATGATGCGGACTCGTTTCTGATAACTGGCCTGAGATCAGGCGTCACATCCTACCAATGTTTCACGTCTTCGGCAACAGGCATTCAGGCGAGGCGCTTGAGGCAGATCATCGAGATGTCGTCGGCCGCGGGGCGGCCGCGCGTGTATGACTCGAAGCGATCGAACAGGTGGCTGATCGTCTCGGTGGGATCGTTGTGTGCCAACGATTCGAACCACTGGGTGGCACGCTCGTATCCGATGAATTCATTGACGTCGCCTCCGGGGGCCTCGATCAGGCCGTCGGTGTAGAAGAGGATCGAATCGCCCGGCTCCAGCGCGATCGTCATGCTTTTGTAGACCGCCTTGGCCCGGACACCGAGTGGGAATGACTCTGCGCCGATCTGGGCGACCTTGCCCGTCTTTGCCCGCCAGAGGAACGGGAAATTGTGGCCGGCGTTGATGAACTCCAGCGTGTTGTCCGCCGGATTGAGGGAATAAAGGAACATCGTCATCATTTTTTTCTTCTTGATGTTGGCGAGCAGAAACCTGTTGAACGCGGTGATGGTCTCGACGAGGGACCGGCCGGAATTCTCGTCCATCGTCAGCGCGCACTTCGCCATGCCCATGATGAGGGCTGCTGACACGCCGTGACCCGACACGTCGCCGACGAGGCCGCGGAGACGTCCGTCGCGGCAGATGAAGTAGTCGAAGTAGTCGCCGCCGATGTCGGCCATCGCCATGCTCCGGCCCCAGATTCGAAAACCGCCGGCGTCGAGAGGCTCGGCGGGGAAGAGGCTTTCCTGCACGATTCGAGCGACCTGCAGATCCTTCATGCCGTCGAGTACGTGGTTCATCAGCCCCGACAGCTGTCCGAACTCGTCTGTGGAAAGAATCGGGACCATGTGCTCGAACTGACGCACCTCGATCGCACGCATTCCTTCGCCGAGGGCCGCAATCGGTTCGAGGAAGTGCTCGGTGAGCAGACGTCCGATCAGAAGGGCGGAAACGAAAACGAGTATAGCTAGCAATATAAGAATGATCCAGAGAAGATGAACCCGTTCCTTGACGGGTTTGAGCGATGTCGTGGCGACGAGCGCGAAATTGCCGAGGTTTGAGCCCATGTTCGCATACCAGAGCCGGCCGTAGCCATCGTCGGGCGTGATCGTAAGGATCGGGTTGCGCGACTGGATGACGGCTTTTGCCATCTCGTTCAGCCGTGCCCGATCATTCGCGGCATGGAAGATCGCCGAACCGAGAAAGACCTTTTCACCCACGCCGCTGACGGTCAGCTCCATTGCGGGTTGCTTCATCAGTTCCGGGATTTTCGTTTTGAGATACACGTTGTGAAACTTGCCACGGTGCATCACGATGAATACCAGATAATCGGCCGAGCCGTCCTTGCCGAAGATGGCGTCGTAAAACACGTAGGAACTGTCGGTGCCGAGCGACAGTATGATGAATCGCCCGAGGTTCTGGCTCAACTGGTCGAGATTGAAGGAGCCGACGATCCCTCCGAGGAACCCTTCCGCCGCATCGACGGCGAGAGCGCCGGCATCGATGGTGAGCGACTTGTTGATCCTGTTCAGCAGCTCACGGGCGAGGAGGACCGTGAAGTTCCTCTGTTTCTGGAATTTATCGCCATCCGTCAGCGACTTCGCCGTGGCGACGGAGGCGCCGGATTTGTTGATGATGAATGCCATGTCGATGGCGGAAAGATCCCCCACCGTTTTGAATATCTGTCGACGTCGTTCGAGGTCGGGGGTTGCGCGGATCCTCTCGAGAATGTCTTTCAGCACCAACTCGCGGCGGGCGACGTCGAGCGGAAGGGTGTCGTCGAAGACGCGGAGCTTGTTCCTGACGAGCGACTCGAGGTTCTGCATCAGGACGTTCTCGTGGTCTTTCAGAGCATAATATCCGCCAAGCAGTAGGACGAACGAGGGGGTGCCGATCGCGAAGAGGAACAGGCCCATCAGCTTGGTCGGGATTCTCCCTCCGAGGCTTGCTCCGGCCGCGGGAACATGCCAGAGAACGACGAGGAGCCAGAGAATGCAGAAGACATGGACCGTCATCATGATTGATCTGCCGAAGAAGGCAGGTTGCTTCGAGTAGGCGACAAGATAGCCGGGAATCGCGCGTGGAATGAACGTTCCGAAATGCGCCGCCGTCTGGAACGTCTGGTCGTACTTCGATGCCGCCGACATCAGCACCCATTCCAGCCCCTGAACACGCATCAGTTCGGGTGGAAACAGGACGGTATTCTTCCGGACGGTGTCGACGAGCCCGAACTGGATGGACTTGAACCGGCGGTTGGAAAGCCTGATCGCATTTTCAATGGCTCGGTTCGGCCTGAATTTTCCCGGATGGAGAAGCAGAATGTATCCCTTCAGGCCGCCCGGATGCCCGGGGGAGGTCGTTCCCCATTGGAAAAAGCCGTCCTGCTGACGATTGCCGATCGCCCGGAGGGCATGGGGGGCATTCAGTTGATCGGTTTCTGAAGGGATGTTCAGGACAGACGACAGAAGCCTGATCTTCTCGCGCGTCGAAGTGCCTCCGGCCGACACTTCCTGAAGGGTGGCGAAGCACATCTCCACCGCGCGGCGGGGCCGGCTGCCGACGCTCAGATCCGATCTGAGACGGTTGGCATCGTCGAAGATATACAGGTCGAACGCCGGTTCATAGAGATATCTCAGACGAAGGGCGAGGCGCCCCTGGGCGGTTCGGGAAACGAGCTGATTCTGATGGTCGAACACGCGCCTGATCGCGCGCGAGATCATGAGCGCGTCGTCATCCGCAGCTTTTATTTTGTTTAGTATTGTTTCTTGCTGCGAGCGCTTTCCCTGGCGGATCTTCTCGCACTCGATATAATCGACGAGATACATCGCGGACTGGATGACGACGATCGGGAAGAGGGCGAAGACGATCAGCAGGGCCATCGGCCGGATCAGGTTGAACAGCCCCCGGATCAGCCGCCGGAAGAGGCTTGTGCCCTCAGCGGCGGTCATCAGCCTGTCTCTCCATGTCAGTTCGCGTCATCGTTGAAGAAATCATTGCATCCTCGTAAGATGGTGGAACATTCGATCCTCGAAAACATCCTACCATGGAAGCCGGGACCTGTGATACGTCATTTTGGGACCGATGGCGGAGGAACAATACGATGAAATATAAAAGTTCATTCGGAGCGGCGTTTCGTTTCATCCTCGTATGCGCGGTTCTGTTTCCGATGGCCGGGGCGGCCGCACGCTGCGACGAATCTCGGACGGCTGATTCCTGGCGCGACCAGGTCCTGTATTTCGTCCTGCTCGACCGGTTCGAGAACGGCTGTCCGTGCGACGACTTCGACGTCAATCCCCGGGACCCGCACGGATTTCACGGCGGCGATCTAGACGGCCTGCGGGCTCGGCTCGACTGGCTGACCGACCTGGGCGTCACCGGCGTCTGGCTGAGCCCCGTCGCCCGGAACCGACCGATGCCGTTTTACGGGCAGCAACCGTATCACGGATACTGGACCTGGGATTTCTTCAAGGTCGATCCGAGGTTCGGCACGATGCGCAAGCTCCGGGAACTGCGTGACGACATGCATCGCAGGGGCATCATCCTGCTGCTCGACATGGTCGTGAACCATGCCGGTTACGACGCGCCCATCGCGGCGCTCCACCCCGACTGGTTCCATGCGAACGGGAACATCTCCGACTGGAACGACCGGGAACAGCTGGAGTCGTTCCGGCTGTTCGGCCTGCCCGATTTCGCGAGCGAAAAGCCCATCGTTCAACTGTTTTTCGCCTCGGTGGCGAAATTCTGGGTGGAACAGGTCCGGCCGGACGGTTTCCGGCTCGACGCGGTGAAACATGTGCCGATCGCGTTCTGGAAAAAATTCAATTCAGGCCTGCGCGAGCGGTTCGGCGAGGGGTTCCTGACACTCGGCGAGCTGATGGATGGAAACCCGGCGACGATCTCGGAGACTTGGAAGTCGGGGACATTCGGGACGTTGTTCGATTACCCTCTGTATTATACCATGCGAAATGTCATTGCCCAGGAAGGGGATGCCCGGCAGCTCGGCGTCAGATTCGGCATGGATCGCATATATCCCGACGCCGGTCTGCTCGCGACGTTTCTCGACAATCACGACCTCGACCGGTTCATCACAAGCTGCGGCGGAAATCGAGACCGTTACCTTCTCGCGCTCAGCATGCTTCTGACTGTTCGCGGCATTCCGACCCTCTGTTACGGCGACGAAATCGGGCTGGACGGCACGATCGAGCCCTGGTGTTCCACGAGACGCTCGATGCGATTCGATGCCGACAGCCCCCTGCTTGCCGAGACGAAAAAACGTATCGCGATCCGGCGAAGCCATCTCGCACTGACACGGGGCGAGCAGATGCATCTTGCGATGGGCAGGGAGATGTACGCGTTTGGCCGCCTGACGCCAGATCAGCAGGCAGTTGCGGTCTTCAACTTCGCAAGCGCTTCGAGGGAACTGAACGTTCCCCTGCCGGCACCCGTCCGCGATACGCCCGTCATGACCGATCTGATCGGAAGTGTATCGGCTACGATCGAAAAAGGCGAACTCCGGGTGCGGCTCGACGGCCTTCGTTGCGCCCTCTTCGTCGTCGACGCCCCAGCGCCCGGAACCTGGGCCCGCGAGCACGGAACGCTCGTTCGGTCCCGAACCGATCCGTTCGCACGCGGACGGAAGACGGTGACGTTTTCCCTGAACGCGGGAGGACCGCTTCCGGAAGGCGCTTCCCTCCATCTCATCGGCGGG
>JAKJFL010000280.1:0-5036 GCA_022704935.1 Candidatus Rifleibacteriota bacterium | reverse complement strand
CCTCGAGCGCGATGCGGCCGAGCAGAACCATCGCATTGAGGTTCTGGGAATCCTTGCGGAGGATCTCCTGGGCAAGTCGCATGGCCTCGGCCGCCTCGCCCTGCTCGAACTGGACGGTGGCCAGACTGAGCTTGTTGTAAAGATCGTCAGGCGAGACCCTGAGCGCCTCTCGGAGCGTCTCGATGCACTTGTCGGTGTCGCCGCGCATGCGGTAAGCCAGCGCGAGCGAGTTGCGGGCGTATTTGTCCTTCTTGTCGATGCCGACGGTGTGTTCGAGGGTCTCGATCGCCTTCTCGATGTTCCCCTGCTCTAGATACGTGTTTCCGAGCAGATAATTGGTGTACAGGTCTTCCTGTTTGAGTTTGAGGGACTGTTCGAGCAGGGCCATCGTGCGGGAGAAGTCGCCTTTCTCCTTGTGGATCATGGCGATCTTGTTGATCGTGTAGATATCGTTCGGCTTGGCCTCGAGCGCCTCTTCGAACATCTTCAGCGCATCGTCGAACCGTTTTTCCTTCAGGGCATCGTTGGCCAGCCTGTAGGCCTGATCGAAATCCATGCCGCAACCCTCCTGAGAACCTTCATTCTCGCATGTAATGATATATATTACTTGATTTATGAATCGATATCAAGATCGGCCTTCAGCGCGGTCAGCGAGGCGACGACCTGGCGCCGCACCATGGGGTCCTTGTCCGAGAGCGCCGTGATCAGAGGCTCGACGCCCTGCGCCATGCCGAGCTTGCCGAGGGCGTATGCCGCCGAAGCTCGCATGTTGCGGTCCGGGTCCTTGATCATGGTGGTCAGCAGCTCGAAAACCCGCAGGTCACCGTATTTGCCGAGCGCGATCAGGATGTTGGCCCGCACACGGTTGTCCTGCTCGTCGACGAGCAGGTTCAAAAACTCGTAGACTTTCTTGCCGCCGATCGTTTCGAGAGCCTCGACGGTGTTCGCCTTGACGCGCCGGTCGTCGACGCGAAGCTTTTCGGCGAGAATGGGAACGTGCGACTCGTTGCCGATCTTGCCGAGCACGCTGATCGCCTTCGACAACACCTTCGCTTCGGTCTCCTCGTTGAGGGTCCGGACGACGAAGTCGAGGATACCCGCCGGTTTCAACCGTTCGAGAACGTCCATGACGTGATAGCGGATATTGGGATCGGGATCGGCGAACCACTGGAGGAGCTGGTCCACGTGTTCGATACGGGCCTGGCCCTTGAGGATCTTGAGGATGAGCACCTTCGTCCAGGGCGAGGAGTCGGGGAAGATGCGAATAAGCGTATCAATGGGTTTAAAACCCCGGAATATATATGCCCGCACCCTGCCCTGGTCGCTCGAGGCCAGTTCGAACTCGTCGAGCGTCGCGACGTCCTTGAGCAGGAACGAGGTTTCCTCGCTGATGATGATCTCGTCGATATCCTGGACGTCGGAGAAAGTGCGCACGTCGAGCATCCCCTCGCCGAGCCAGATCATGTCGCGCCCCTCGTCGTCGATCGCGCCGTGGACGACCTCGAGGGCGTGGAGGGTGAGGCGCGGGGTAAACGGGGCCTCGCCGCGTTTGAGGAACGACTGGTCGAGCATCTGAGCGGCCTGGACGGCCTGCATCAGCGCCTCGTGCCTGTTCTGCTGGGCGAACAGGACGAGGATGCCGGCCATGTGGACCTGGATGTGGCAGCCGGAGCTCGGCTGGCATACCTGGCGGACGGTCTGGTAGAACTCGCGCACGAGGGCCAGGACCTGCGGACCGCTGTTGCGGTTGATCGCCTCGGTGAGGCCGCTGAAATAGGCGAATATAGCGACGGAGAACACTTTTTCGCCGGTTTTTTCCTGGGTCGTCACCATGCGCAGAGTCTTGTCGACGATGCTCTTGCTGACGTAGTTCTGCAGTCCCCTGCCGAGCAGGTCGCGCTCCTTCAGGCTCATCAGCATGAAGTTGTAAGCGTGGGCGAGCTGGCCGAACTCGTCGTTCCGGTCGATGAACACCTGCTGTCGCAGGTCGCCGGCGGTCACCTGTTCCATCGACTGGATGAACGTGCCCAGGTCACGCGAGACGCGCTGGGAGAGCAGATACACGAGAAGGAGCGAGATGATCAGCGCAACAAGGAAGATCAGGGTGAGCCTGTTCCGCAATATGCCGAGAGGGCCATGGCCGGAATCGTTGCGCAGACCGAGCCGCAGCGTCCCCAGGCGGTGCTGGCCCTCGATGATCGGCACCAGAACCTCGTACATTCCCTCCTCCGCCATTCGGACCATGATGGGCATCTCGGAGTTGAGGCTCCGGGAGTAGGCCGAGTCGGGGTCGAAGGTGGCCCCCTTCAACTGGGGATCGGAGTGGAAGAGATACTGTTCGTCCTTGGCGACGGCAAGAAACGCGTAGTTCTCGTCGAGATCGAGGAGCGACTGCATCTCGCGCAGGTCTCCTTCCTCGCCGGCCTTGAGAAACCGCTTCGCGGCGAGGCTGACGACCTTCGCCACGGACATGCCGTGCTGGACGAAACTCTGGCGCCAGTGCCGTTCGTACCATTCCTGGATCGTCATGCGCGACGAGAGGAAGAGGAGAAGCACGATCAGGCCCGTACCGCCGAGCCAGGCCGTGCTGAGTCCCGACGCATTGCGCTTGCGGATGAACCAGAACGTGATCAATCCGAGCAGGAGCGTCGAGAAAATCAACAGGTTCCGGAACCGGACCTGCCGGATTTTTTCCTCTTCGTCAGCCCGGAAAAAGCCGACGCGCACGATCACCTTGCGATTGTTCTCGGTGACCAGCGGCATCGCCGCCTCGACGAGAGGGATCGTCTGCGACAGGTCCTCGTGCTGGATCAGGAGCAGATGCGCGCACTGGAGTGCCTGGGTTTCGATCTCCTGAAGGGACTCGACGGCGACCAGGCCGCTCTCGGCTTTCGCGAGAACCTCCCCGCTCGGCTGCTGCACGACGGCATAGGCGACCGCCTCTTCGGCGAGCAGGTTGGCGAGGCGAGGCGTCAGGTCGGCGCGACGGTTCATCAGGTCGCCGATCTCGCGCGTGAGAAGCTTGATCAGCATGGCATGCCGGTTCTGGTAGCGCGTCTGCACTTCCTCGACGTCGGCCATTGTGAAGTAATACGCAAAGCTCGAAAGCGTGATCAGGATGAGCGCCAGAAACGCGCGCTCGATATACCGTCCGTGGGCTTTGAAGGGCATGGCTGCTCCCGTTAAGGTTCAGGCGTCAGAGGCCACCGCGGCGGTGCGGGCCGCGGTTTTTCGCATCATCGTGACGAAGACATCGACGAGATCCGGATCGAACTGGGTCCCCCGGCACCGGATCAGCTCGGCGAGAGCCGTTTCCATATCCATGGCCTTCCGGTACGGGCGGTCCGAGGTCATGGCGTCGTAGGTGTCGCCAATCGCGATGAGGCGGGCGCCGTGTGGAATGTTGTGCGTGTCGATTCCGTCGGGGTATCCCCGCCCGTCGAACCGTTCGTGGTGGTGCCGAATCAGGGGAACGATCGGCTCGAGGAACTCGACGCGGGCCAGGATGCGCACACCGAGCTCGGGATGCGACTTGATGACGTTGAACTCGTCGTCGGTCAGTCTGCCGGGCTTGTTCAGGATCGTCTCGGGAATGCCGATCTTTCCGATATCGTGCAGCATCCCGGCGAGCCTGATGTCTTCGATCGCCTTCTTTTCGAGGCCCAGGGCGATCGCCAGCTCGACGGAGTATTTCGTCACGCGCTCGGAATGGCCGCGGGTATAGCTGTCCTTTGCGTCGATCGCCTGGGTGAGCGCCGAGAGCGTGTCGAAATAGGCGCGCTGGAGGTTCTCGAACAGGTCGGAGTTTTGTATAACAAACGCTATTTGATTTCCGAGAATTTTGAGCAGATCGAGGTCTTCGGGCGTGTATGGCTCGTCATGGTGTTTGTTGCAGATCTGGATGACGCCAAGGAACCGGTCGCCCGGCTTCATGGGAATCGCGATGGTGTTCCGGAGCGTCACGCCCCTGACCTTCGCCGGTTCGGTCCGGGCATAGGGGCCGGAAGCGAGACTCTCGAGCGTAACCGGCTGCTGCGAAGCGCCGACGCTCTGGATGAGCGGCGAAAACCCCGATTCGGGCCCGTCGGCGAACCGGCCTTCGCCGGAGGACGTCTGGACGCGCTGGAACGTCGGTGCCTCGCCCGTACCGCGCACCAGGTAGATGGCGGCAACATCGCTGTTCGTCCCGTCGCGGGCGATTGAAAGGAACTTGTCGACGAGGCTGTCGAGACGGATATTGCTCACGATTTCCTTGCCGAGAATGAAGACGTTGCTGAGCACCATCAGCCGTTTGAACATCTTCTCGTATAGAATGGCGCTTTCCAGGGAGGAAGCGGCCTGTCGGGCGAGGATCGGAAGGATCTCACAGACGTTTTCCGGCGCCGATGCGTTCAGCTTGAGGCCGATAATGCCGAGCATGCGGTGACGCCGGATCAGCGGGAGGACGATGAAATCCTCGATCGTGATGATCTCGCACTCTGATTCCTGCCAGCGCTGGTATTCCGTCTTGAACAGCTCCCGGATGCGGTTCATCTTCTCGTCGAGAATCAGATTGCAGATCCGGACATCGAGCAGCGACGGATCGCTCCTGGTGAGGGCGAAGAACGACGCCTCCGCCTTGCAGAGGATCAGCGCCTTCTTGAGGATGGCCTTCAAGAGCGAATCGAGTTCGATGAAGAAGCCCGTCTCCTCGAGGTTGAGGAGCTCCTGTATCTGGGCCTTCAGGAGCTGATTCTCGCGGAACAGGTTTTCCTGCGCCCCGCTTGATTTTGGCATGAACCAGGAAGTGCTAAACATGACGATTGCGCATTGTATCACGGTTCATCGGCTTACACAAACCGGCCAGTCTCAGGCATCACGGGAAACGGCCAGCATCACGCCAGCCCGGGCGGATCACGATCTGCCCATGCGATATCCAGGTTTGCCCGTCGACACGTCGGGGGCGCATCGCGATGCGCCCGGAACGGCCCGAACAATACGGGGGCGGGGTCAGGGGGTTTCCTTGATGATGCGGTTGTTCGTCGAAAGTTCTATCG
>JAKJFL010000279.1:0-5038 GCA_022704935.1 Candidatus Rifleibacteriota bacterium | reverse complement strand
GTTCGTCCGTGATGAACTACGACCCCGAAGAGCTGAAGCGCAAGACCACCGTCGGCACGTCCCTCGCTTGCCTCGAGTGGAAAGACGTCAAGATCAACGTGCTCGATACGCCCGGCTTCGATGATTTCCTCGGCGAAGTATACAAGGTCATTCCGGCAATGGATGCCGCGATCGTTGTGATCAACGCCAGCTCCGGCATCGAAGTCGGAACTGAAAAGAACTGGAAGATCCTGAACGACTACAACATTCCGCGCGCCGTCTACCTCAGCAAGCTCGACAAGGAAAACATCAACGTCGCGAAGCTGATCGACGACCTGAAGGCGTTCGACGCCAAGATCATCCCGATCCAGCTGCCCTGGGGCACCGCGACGAACCTGAAGGGCGTCATCGACCTGATCGAGATGAAGGCCTACGCCTACACCGACGACGCCGGCAAGAAGGTCGAAACCAAGGACATCCCGGCCGACATGACCGAGATGGCCGCCAAGATGCGCGAGAGCATGATCGAATCGATCGTCGAATGCGACGACGAGCTTCTGAACAAGTTCTTCGACGGCCAAGCCATCGCCAACGACGAGCTGCGGCGCGCTCTCAAGCTTGGCCTCGCGGCGAACAAGATCAAGCCTCTCATCTGCGGCATGGCCCTCAGGAATCTCGGCGGTGACCAGGTTCTCGATTTCATCGCCAACTGCATGCCCTCGCCCGTCGATCGCGGCGCCGTCGAAGCCGTCACGGCCGGCACCGACACGAAGGTCAAGGTCGAGCCGAAGGCCGACGGCCCCTTCGCCGGCTTCATCTTCAAAAAAGTCAACGAGCAGGCCGGTGACATGATCTTCCTGCGCGTCATCAGCGGGAAGATGGCCTCCGGAACCGATTATTACAATCCCACCCGTGAGAACACCGAGCGGTTCAGCTCGTTCTACACGATGCGCGGCAAAAACAGAATCGACCTCGACGCGGTTGCTGCCGGCGACATCGCGATGCTGGTGAAGCCGAAAGTCTCCGTGCGCGGCGACACCCTCTGTGACAAGAGCTTCAACGTCGTGTTCCAGCTCCCGGCTCTTCCCGAACCCAAGCTGACCTACGCGATCGCCCCCAAGACGAAGAACGACCAGGAAAAGATGGGAACCGGTCTGCACACCCTGTGCAACGACGACGGCGTCCTTAAATACGAATTCGACGCCGAGATGAGCCAGGGCCTGATCTCCGGCCTCGGCGACACCCACATCGACGTGGCGATCAGCCGCCTCAAGAGCCGCTGGAACGTCGACGTCGAGATCAGCAAGCCCCGCATTCCGTTCCGCGAGACGATCAAGGGCAAGGCGGACGTCCAGGGGAAGCACAAGAAGCAATCCGGCGGCCGCGGCCAGTATGGCGACGTCACGATCGCATTCGAGCCAAATCCGGGCAAGGATTTCGAGTTCGTCGATGCCATCGTCGGCGGCGTCGTTCCCCGCAACTTCATTCCGGCCGTCGAGAAGGGCCTGCAGGAAGCGCGCAAGCGTGGCGTTCTCGCCGGGTTCCCGATGATCGACTTCAAGGCGACGCTTCACTTCGGCTCCTATCACGATGTCGATTCCTCCGAACTGGCGTTCAAACTGGCCGCCACGATCGCGTTCAAGACCGGCATGGCCCAGGCCAAGCCGATCCTGCTCGAGCCGATCTACGAGGTCTGCGTCTTCACCCCGGACGAGTTCATGGGCAGCGTCATCGGCGATCTGAACTCCCGCCGCGGCCGCATCCTCGGCATGGAGCCGATGGGCGGGCAGCAGCAGGTCAAGGCCTCCGTGCCGCTGGCCGAGATGTACAAATACTCGACCGACCTCAAGTCGATGACCCAGTCGCGTGCCGAGTTCACGATGAAGTTCGACCACTATGAAGAAGTGCCGGCCAACGTGACCGAGCAGGTCATCAAGGAATACGGCCGCAAGGGCGAAGAAGCCGCCGAAGAATAACAACAAGTATAGTGAACGCCCGCCGGAAACGGCGGGCGTTTTGTTTTGTCACCGTTGTATAGGGAGGGTTACAAATCCGACTCTGCCCGACACAGATGAACCGTCAGGTCCGGAACATGCGATAATTTCGTGAAATTCCTCCGTGTCACGATGTCTCGCCGGTAAAACGGTCGTTGTATCTCTGTGATGAAACGCTCTTCTTTTTTTGCCGGCGTGAGGGCGGAAGGCTGGCTCAGGGATTCTGGGAGTTGAGCAGAGCCTGCTCCGTTTCTTTCAGGAGGCGGGCCACGTGGTTCACGTGGGTGACGAGCGAAGTGAACTTGTTGAGGAATGGCAGTTCGAGCACCTCGTCGAAATACTCGCGGGCCATACGCAGGTCACCGAGCCGTCGCGCCAGTTCGCCGATGAGGAATCCGGTGACGACGATGCCGCGTTCGAGAAGCGGCTCCAGCCCTGGCTCCATACGGCTCTGAATGATCATCGGCCCCGGATATTTCCCTCCGTCGGCCCGATAGGGCTTGTAGGCCCTGACGAAAAAGTCGAGCGCCTTCTCCTGGGCCTGCTTTTCGTGGAGGCCATGTCCCATTCGTCGGCACAACCATGAGCATTTCAGGTAGAATTCGCCGGCCAGTTTCACCCAGCCGGACATCTTCAGTTGTTCAGCGTCGTGCGCCGCAAGTTCGAAACTCTTGATGCCATGCAGAAGGGTTCGCTCTCCGCAGAAGCTTTCGAGCTTGAACGCGATTTTCTTGCGTTCCTCGATGCCGACCGGTGAGAGAAATGTCCTCGCCCGTTCGGGGATGACACGGGTTTCCTCGAACTTTCCGATATAGTGTGCAAAATAACAGGCGGGACACACCACCACGGTATACAGTTCGGGATGGACGGATTCGTTGCAGATGGGGCAGAAATCGGTATCGGTATCGGACACCGGCACGGTCCAGAGCTTGAACCGGGTCGTCCGGAACGGGCGGAAACAAACCGGACACTTCAAATTCGAGTAGCGAAGAAACGGGTGCTCCATCGGCACCCCTGTTTCGAGTTCCTCCTGTTTTGCGTCTTCCTCATTTTTCGGAAGCACCTGGTTCGACTCGGTCAGCGTGATTTCCTGGCGAAGGAGGCTGAGCATCTCGACGAGCCTGGCGATGGCAATCGGCTTCACCAGAAGGCCCAGGGCCTGTTGCGCGATGCACTCTTTCGCGAGTTCCCGCGTGAAGGCGGAGCTCATGAAGACGAGTTTCACGTCCGGCGCGAGCTTTCTGGCCTTTTTCGCGACCTGTTCGACGGTCGAGGTCTGGTTGTCGAGGTCGATGATCCATGCCACGGTCGGGGCAAGCGTCGACAGTTCCTCGACTTTTTCCATGATGGCGGCAAGGCGGGGAACAAAGCCATACTCGCGAACCGTCATCTCGAGAAAGACCGAGTAGATCGGATCGCGAGTCAGGATGACAACCTGCGTACTCATATATCCGTCGATATTTCCCGGCTCAGCCGCAACGCTTCACATGCATATGTCTTCTTTTCCGACAATGCCCGTATCCCCTCTAACCGGATTGCGATCAGCATACCATTATCGCTTTCCCCAGGTCAAAGACGTTCGCTCTTGGTGGCCCGTTCATAAAAAAGCTCCTCGGTTCCGATCGCGCTGTTCCGTCAGGCCGACTGGCGATTTTCCCTCTTCACGAAATGAGGTGTATGATACAGTCCAGCATCACTTCTCTTACGGAGGACCGTCATGAAGCATTCTGCCCCCCTCGTCCTGAAGCCGGAAATGACTCTCGACCAGGAACAATCGGAGCTTCTGCTCGCGGATCTCGAAACGATTCTGGATTCGAGCGACTTCGATGTCGGCCGGAAGTGTTTCGTCATCTGGCAGAGGGTGCAGGACTGGGCCGGGCAGGCGGTTTCCGGGCAGCCCTGCATATCGTTGCGGGAACGACTCGAGATGATCGGGCGAGAAGAGCAGCCCGATGAAACGCAGAAAGCCCGCCTGATTCGTGCGATCGTTTTTCAGGCTCTCGAGCGCAACCTCGACAGCGATCTCCGGGTCGGCAGTTTTTCAACGACACTGTCTCTGATCGCCGACATTGCCCGCCTCGGCTGGAACTGGGGATCGGTGAAATTCTCCGAGCTGGGCGAGACATAT
Source organism: Candidatus Rifleibacteriota bacterium (assembly GCA_022704935.1). Lineage (GTDB taxonomy): Bacteria > Muiribacteriota > Ozemobacteria > Ozemobacterales > Ozemobacteraceae > MWAR01. The sequence goes on along the minus strand of JAKJFL010000279.1, from coordinate 937 downwards.
CTCGGCGTCTCGGCTCTAGCGGCAATCGAACTCGACGAGATCGGCGTTTCCATGGAGGAAGAACTCACGGATCGCTTGGGGCAAATCCTGGACGAAGGCCATTGGCTCAGCATCGGCGCCCTGAAAGGCTCGGCTATCCCCGGGTTGTATGTTGCCATGGCCGATCTCTACGTGCGGGCCGCCGCCGTCCAATCCGATCGGAAGGCGGCCAACAGAGACGATCTCGCCCGCGGCCTCGAAGCGCTGGAACGGACGGTAGGTCACTGTGCCGAGCGACTGGCACGGTTGTCTGGGCAAGGTCTGGCATCGATCATACTCGACAATCTGATGCAGCGACCGGCGATCGTCGCATCGCTGACGCGGCTGGGACGGAAATGAAATGATCGGAGCCGATTGACAGCGGCGTACCGCACACATCATAATAGCGAAAATCACATTTTTCGGGGGGCAACATGGTAAGTCGGCACCGCATTTCCGGAGTTTATATATTTCTCGGAATTTTATTGGCGGCGCTCGCCATCTTCGGCTGCAGCGGCAGCGGCGACGATCCGCTCCTCACCGGGCCTGGCAGTTACGGTTCCATCAGCGGAACGGTGCAGGCGCCGGCCGGCGGCGGTTCGGTCAGACCTGTCGACGCATCCGTCGTTTCCGCTGTCAACCTCGACCGCGCCTATGTATTCCTCGAAAAAAATCCTGAGATCCATACCACAGCATCCGCTAGCGGAAAGTTCACCCTGTATCCCGTCACGTTCGAAAAGCACAATGTCATCGTTAAGCTTACGGGAAGCGGTTCCACGATATACAAGGTGCGCTCGTACAATGTCGACGTTTCGTCCAGTCAGCCGGCCAAAGACACCGGCAACCTGCAAGTGAAACTCGCCGACCGCAAGGTCCGAATCCGCGTGAACGACGGAGGAACCTCCACGCCGATCACGTC
>JAKJFL010000278.1:0-5064 GCA_022704935.1 Candidatus Rifleibacteriota bacterium | reverse complement strand
CGCCGGAGCGACGACGGATGGAACTGGCGCGACGCCCGCCGGAATTCCGGCCGGGCCCAGGTCGGCCGATGCGGCGGCGGCGGCGAGAAGGAAGAGCGGCAGGAGAAACCGCGTGCAGGTGCGCATCATCGGCCTCTCGGGTGGGCTTCGCCGTGGATCCGTTTCAGATCCTGTCCGGTGAGATGCGTGTATATCTGGGTCGTCGAGACGTCGACGTGGCCGAGCATCTCCTGCACCGCGATGATGCTGGCGCCGCCCTCGAGCATGTGGGTCGCGCACGAGTGGCGGAGGACGTGCGGCGAGACCTGCCGCGGAATGCCGGCCGCCACCGCGTATTTACGGACGATCTTCCACAGGCCCATTCGTGAAAGCGGGCTGCCGAAAGGGTTCAGAAACAGCGTCCGTTCGGTGATGTTGCCGCCGAGCAGCTTGTGACGGCCGTCGCGCAGATACGCGTCGACCGCCTGCAGGGCGAAACTGCCGACCGGCACGATCCGCTCGCGGCCGCCCTTTCCGACCACGTGCACGAACCGGCCCTCGCGGTTGATGCTTCCGAGCTCGAGCGCGATGAGTTCGGATTCGCGAATACCCGTCGCATACAGGATTTCCAGTATCGCGCGATCGCGCAGGCCGAGAGGAGTGCCGGCCGCGGGGGCCGCGATCATCGCCTCGACCTCGGCGATGCTGAGAACTTTCGGAAGCGGTCTTCCCACGCGGGGAGGCTCGAGAATGCGCGTCGGATCGACGGCGATCTTGTTTTCCCGGCGCAGGAAACGGTAGAACCCCCGCAGCGTCGACGCCTTGCGGGCGACGGAACGGGGCTGAAGACCCCGGTCGTGCAGGTGGGCCATGAACAGCGCAAGAGGTCCGTCCGCGCCCGGTTCGTCGGGCCGGCGGCCTTTGTCCTGAAGAAACGTCAGATAATCGAGCAGATCCCGGCGGTATGCCTCGAGAGATTTAGGCCTGAGGCCTTTCTCCACGGACAAATAGGCCAGATACTGCTCCAGCAGTTCGGACAAGGTTTGCGCTCCTCATATCTGAAAACACCTGTAGATCAGATATCGGCGCAAACGCGCGATTCACGAAGGGCGCAAGGCGGCGCAGTGGCGGATCGCGGCGAACAGATCCTCCATCGTGAAGGGCTTGGGGAGGCATCTCGCGAAGCCGTATTTCGACGGCTGGGCCATGACCGGGTCGTTCGAGTATCCGCTCGCGGCGATGGCGCAGATGTCCGGGTCGATGACGCGAAGTTCGGCGAGCGTCTCGATGCCGCCCTTGCCGCCCGGAACGGTGAGATCGAGGACCGCCGCGATATACGTGATGCCCTTCTCGAGATCGCTACGGAACAGGCCGATCGCCTCGTCGCCGTTCGCCGCGCAGGTCACGACGAAGCCGCCATCCTCGAGGAGTTCGCGACAGATGTCCCGCATGAACGGCTCGTCATCCATGACGAGAATCCTCCCGTGGCCCAGCGGGGATTTCATGTCGACCACGGCCTGACGTTTGCCGGAGGCTTTCCGCTCGGCCTGGGCGCGGGGGAGGTAGAGAACGAACGCCGTTCCCTCACCGGGCTGCGAGTCGATATCGACGAGGCCGCCGTGTCGCTTCATGATCGAGAAGACGATGGAAAGACCCAGCCCGCTGCCGGCCGATTTCGTTGTGAAAAACGGGTCGAAGATGCGGGCGCGCACCTTCGGATCGATACCCGGTCCGGTGTCGCGTATGGAAACGCGGACCGAGTCGCCGAGATCGCCGACGGGCAGTCCCGGCGAGCCGGCCGGAACGTTTTCCGCGGTGATGGTGATCTGGCCGCCCTTCGGCATCGCCTGGCGGGCGTTGAGAATGATGTTGTCGACGGCTTGGGCGATCTGGTTCTCGTCGATGTGGCAGAGCCACAGGCCTTCCTGCAGACGCATGTCGCACGAAACGTTCGAGCCGCTGAGCATGAACGTCGAGGAGCGGCGCAGGATCGGCTCGATCGACATCGTCCTCTGCACGGGCTTGCCGCCCTTGGCGAAGGTCAGCAGCTGGCGCGTCAGGTCCTTGGCGCGCGAGAACACGTCGAGCGCCGCCCCCAGCCGCTCGACGGCTTTCGTCGAGTCGCCGTTCCTGCAGCACAGCTTCGCCATCTCGATGTTGCAGAAGATGCCGCTGAGTAGGTTGTTGAAATCGTGGGCGATGCCGCCGGCGAGCACGCCGATCGACTGGAGCTTGTCGGCGTTCTGGAGGATCTCGTGGATCTTCTGCTCGCGCGTCATGTCGCGGAACACGAGAACGGCTCCGACGATCTGTTTTTCGGCATCGAGGAGCGGCGAGGCGGTGAAGGTGATCGGCAGTTCGTTGCCCTGGACATCGATCAAAAGGGCCACGCGGCTCAGTTCGCGGGCACTGTCGGATTCAAGTACCCGTTGCACCGGATCGGCGCAGGGGGCGTCGTTTCCGCGCATCTGCAGCCGAAAAATATCGGAGACGGGCCGGCCGCGGGCTTCGTCGGCCGTCATGCCGATCAGCCGCTCGCCGACGGGGTTGACCATCGTCGTGAAACCGTGCACGTCGGCGGTGATGACGCCTTCGCCGATACTGCGGAGCGTCACGAGCAGGCGTTCCCGCTCCTCGGCCAGTTCGACGACGGCCCGGCGCCGTTCCCGCCGCATCTCCGCCTCGCGCAGCTCGCGTTCGACGGCCGGGGGAAGGCGGGAAAGGCTGTTCTTGGTGATGTAGTCGGCCGCTCCCTCCTTCATCATCCGGACGGCGATCTCTTCGCCCATCATCCCCGAAACGACGATGCAGGGAATGTCGAGACCGACTTCCCTGATCATCGCGAGCGCGGCCGGCGCGTCGAAGGAGGGAAGCTGGTAATCGGCGATGATGATGTCCCACTGCCTGACGGGAAGGGCGGCCCTGAACGCTTCGGCCGTCTCCACCCGCTCGCCGTCGACGTCGAACCCGGATTTGCGCAGAAGCCGGAGAATCAGCTCGGCATCGCTTTCCGAATCTTCGATCTGAAGGCAGTGAAGAATGGTCATCCCTTCTTGATCGTGGGCGGCGGCTCGTTCAATACCAACCAGTATAATCCGAGGTTCTGGACCGCCTGGGCGAACTGCTGGAAATCAACCGGCTTGCGGATGTAGCTGTTCGCGCCCAGGTCGTAACTGGCCGCCACGTCCTCCTCTTCCTTGGATGATGTCAGGATGACCACGGGCATGCGATGGGTGCGCACGTCTGCCCGGATCCGCCGCAGCACCTCGAGGCCGTCGATGCGCGGCAGCTTCAGATCGAGCATGACCAGCATCGGAAGGATGTTGTCCGCGGCGCCCGGCTTGCCATCCTTGCCGAAAAGAAAATCGAGAGCCTCCTGGCCGTCTTCCTTGACGATGAGATCGTTGTAGATCCGGCATTTTTCGAACGCGCGCTGCGTCAGGCCGATGTCGTTCTGATTGTCTTCGACGAGAAGAATCGTTTTCTGTTTCATGCTTTTTCCTCGAGGGTGAATTGGAAAGAAGCGCCTTTTCCCAGTTCAGAAGAGGCCCAGACGCGTCCTCCATGGCGGTGAATGATGCGTGCGACCGTGGCGAGGCCGATTCCCGTGCCGGGGAACTCCGACGCCTTGTGCAGGCGCTGGAACGCCCCGAACAGCTTTGAATAGTATGCCATATCGAATCCGACCCCGTTGTCCCGCACCGAGAATGCCGGTTTCCCGTCGACGACGACGCGGCCGAATTCGATCTGTGCATCAGAACATGGACCAGTGAATTTTACCGCATTTTCGAACAGATTTGTTAAGGCAATTTCGAGAAGCGCCGGATCACCCCGTGCAACCATCTCGCGCTCGATCCGGAACGTCAGCGTACGGCCGGGACTGCTTTCCGTCAGCCGGTCCGCGATGCGGTACGCCAGCGCGGCCAAGTCCACGTCTCTCGGCTGGAACGGCGACCGGGTCACCCTGGAAAGCTGCAGCAGCTCGTCGATCAGCTGGCCCATCCGCTGGGTTTCGCTCCTGACGCGGCCAAGATACTGTTTTCCCTGCTCGTCGAGCTTGTCGGCGCAGTCTTCGAGCAGGGCCAGGCTCCAGCCGTCGATGCCGCGCAGGGGCGCCCGCAGATCGTGCGAAACCGAGTAGGCGAAGGCTTCCAGTTCCTGGTTCGCCGACTCGAGCTGCACGGTGCGGTCCTGCACCCGCTGTTCGAGCGTCGAGGTGTGGTCCTGGAGGGCGTCGGCCATCTGGTTGACCGAATGACACAGAATGTTGATCTCCCCCGTCGTATCGGGCACGTTCACCCTGATCGAGAGATCGCCCTTGGCGATATCGCGGATCTTTTCGATGAGATGGACCAGCGGCGTCGTCACCCACCGCTCGAGCAGAATCGTCATCAGCAGCGCCACGAACGCGAAGAATACGCCCGACAGGACGAGAATGCGTTTCGTGGCGAACAACTGCTGCTCGATTTCGCCCCTCGAGAAGCCAAGGACCACGCTTCCGATGAATCGGGTCGAGGATGCGCCGGCGTCTTCCGGTGCAAAGCTCGTCAAAACCACCGGCTCCTGGGCGATCAGGCCGTTCATGACATTCAGGAACATGGACGAAGTCGCTTGATCCCTGGGGATGAGGGGAACCATGTTCGGTCCGTTCCGGGTCGATGACGGTATGATCGCCGAAAAAATCGTCGCTCCGACTTCGTTCCTGAAGCTGATGAAATCGAGGGAGGGAATATCCGACGCCTGGGTCGCCAGCGCCTGAAGCTGGTCCACGTCTTCGGCGAACACCGAGGGAACCGCCTGCCGGGCGATCTGCGCCGCGAATGTTCGGGCCGACAGTTCGAAGCGCGTTTCCAGCAGCCATCGCATGTGCCTGTAATGCCAGAGCCCCAGGCCCGCCTCGAGAAGAACCATGGCCACGAGAAAGGCGACGAGAATTCTGATTCGAAGCGATGACATACGGCCTGTTCCTCAGAACACCTTGTCTGCCGCGTTCCGCACGTCGGCGGGAGGCGACAGGCGCAGCTTGTCGAGAATCGTCGCGTTCAGGATCAGGCTCCAGTTTTCGAATTTCCTCACGGGAGAGCG
>JAKJFL010000277.1:0-5068 GCA_022704935.1 Candidatus Rifleibacteriota bacterium | reverse complement strand
ACTTCAATCGATTGCGCGAGCTCCAGCGCACGCACCCTGGAATGTCCGGGCGAGCCAATCCCGGGATTGCCAGAAAGGGCGCGAGACAAACCAGATACGTGACAACCAGGCGCCTCATGTGAACCGATCCTCCACCCCGCCAATCTCTCGTCTGCATGTTACTATGGATCGTAGAATTTTTCATCACGCTTCGCTCATAATTCCATCACTCATGAGTCCTGCAAAATTGGAACCGCCCGTTCGCCCTGCGCTTGCCGAAGCCTGTTTTTAGCATGCCGAAAAGAGCGAGAGCCTCTCGGGCTTCGACAGTCTCATCATGAACGGGGACGCGAAATCGGCTGTTGGCATGCAGGAATCAAGAAGGGGTCCGAGCGGGAGAACGTCTTGACTTTGGTGTCCCGTTCAAGTAGATTCAGAAACCTTTTTCCCTTCATTTCACCTCTGGTAGAGACCATCCATTAGGAGCACCGACATGCGTACCCTTCGACAGGCCACCGTCATAGGAACCGGAATGTATCTTCCGGAAAAGCGGCTTACGAATTTCGATCTCGAAAAGATGGTCGACACGACGGACGAATGGATCGTCACCCGTTCGGGAATTCGAGAGCGCAGGCTTGTCGAGCCGGGGCAGAAGACGTCCGATATCGCGATCCTCGCCGCTGAAATGGCCCTCCGCAACAGCGGCATAAAGCCTGAGCAGATCGGCGCCGTGCTCCTCGCCAGTTTCACCCCCGACCGGCCGATTTCCGCGACATCGGCGGTCATCGCGCACAAACTTGGCTGCAAGAACGCCGCCGCATGCGACATCGAGGTTGCCTGCTCCGGATTCGTCTACACGACGACGATCGGCGCGAACTTCATCGCGACGGGCATGTATGACTACGTTCTCGTCATCGGGGCGGACATCCTGTCGAAGGTTATCGATTTCACCGACCGCAACACCTGCGTCCTGTTTGGAGACGGCGCCGGGGCGATGGTTCTCGGGCCAGCGAAGAGCGAGCGGGAAGGCATCTTCGACGCGCTCCTGGGCGCCGACGGCGGCGGCTCCGAACACATCACGATTCCGGCGGGGGGCACCGAACTGCCGACAACCGCCGAGACCGTCGAGAAGCGCCAGCATTACGTCAAGATCAACGGGAAGGATGTGTTCAAGTTCTCGACGCGCATCATTGGCGACATGATCGAGCAGGTTCTCACCCGCAACAACCTGACGCTCGACGACGTCAAGCTGATCATCCCCCACCAGGCCAATATCAGGATCATCGAGTCGGCGGCGGGGCGTTTCAACTGCCCGCTGGACAAGTTCTTCGTCAACCTCGACAAATACGGCAACACCGTCGCCGCGACGATCCCGATCTGTCTCCACGAAGCCCTTCAGGCCGGCCGTATAAAGGAAGGCGACCTCGTTCTGTTCGCGGGCTTCGGCGGGGGACTCAGCTGGGGCACTCTGGCCCTTCGCTGGGGCTCCTACCAGCCACCGGCCGTCTGAAGATCGTGTCCAGGCGGCACCCCGCCCGGAACGCATTCAGCACCGGCAGAGGCGGTTACGAACGATCGATCCCGCGACGGCATCGAACCTTTCTCGTGTGCACCTCCACGCCGTCCCCGTCCTGTCGCGACTCCGACGCGAACGCCGAGAGAAGTCACGTGTTCTTTATAATATAATATTATACCGTTATATTCTTCAATACTGAGGAACGCCATGAGCGACAAGAACATCTACAAACCCCGGAACCAGGTCCGGATCGTCACAGCCACCTCCCTTTTCGACGGCCACGACGTCGCCGTGAATATCATGCGACGTTTGCTCCAGCAGGGCGGTGCCGAGGTGATCCACCTCGGCCACAATCGCAGCGTCCGCGAGATCATCGAGGCGGCCGTGCAGGAAGACGCCCATGCGGTCGCGATCAGCTCCTACCAGGGTGGCCACATGGAGTTCTTCAAATATCTGCGCGCCTGCGCCGATGCGGCCGGCCGGAAGGACCTGCTGATTTTCGGCGGTGGCGGCGGCGTCATCCTGCCGCAGGAAGCCGAAGAACTCCATGCCGTAGGCGTCACGCGCATCTACTCGCCGGAAGACGGCCGCAAAATGGGTCTTCAGGGGATGATCTCGGACATCCTCGAACGGTGCGATCACGCGTTTTCCACCTGGCCGAATGAGCTCGGAACCGGCCCCGTGAAGGCCGAAGAGCCGATTCGGCTCGCACGGGCGCTTACCCTTCTCGAGACATCGCGCACGTCGCTACCGAAGATGATCCTGGAACAGCTCGAGAAGGGGCGCCGCGCGACTACTCTCGAGAGCGCCGGCGCGAACCACCTGGGCAAGCCGCCTCTGGTTCTCGGCGTCACGGGGCCGGGCGGCGCCGGCAAGAGCAGTCTCACCGACGAGCTGATCCGGCGCTTCCGGCTCGAGTATCCCGACCGCCGGTACTGCGTGTTCAGCATCGATCCGTCGAAGAAAAAAACCGGCGGAGCCCTGCTCGGCGACCGTATCCGCATGAACGCGATCGATCACCCGCACGTGTTCATGCGCAGTCTCGCCACCCGCCAGAGCGGAAGCGAGCTGTCCGACGCCATCGCCGACTCGGTCAGCCTCGCCCGCGCCGCAGGCTTCGATCTGATCATCGTCGAGACGAGCGGCATCGGCCAGGGCGACACTGGTATCCTGGGAATCGCCGACGTGGCGTTGTATGTGATGACCAGCGAGTTCGGCGCTCCCATGCAGCTCGAGAAGATCGACATGCTCGATTTCGCCGACCTGATCGCGATCAACAAGTTCGACCGGCGCGGCTCCGAGGACGCCTGGCGCGATGTCTGCCGCCAGCTCCGCCGCACCCGGTACGAGGGCAGATACATCGAGCCCGAAACGATGCCTGTGTTCGGCACCATGGCGAGCGCCTGGAACGACGACGGCGCGAACGGCCTGTATCGCGAACTCCAGACCGTGCTGAACCGACGTGGCGGGGTCGATGCCTGGAAACCCCTGGTCGACCTGAAATGCGCGCGCCGCACAAGCAATATAGCGCCAATTATTCCTCAGAGCCGCACGAACTATCTGGCCGAGATCGCCGACGCCGTCCGCTCCTATCACAAGGAGACCGAGTGCGAGGCGCTCGCCGCGAAACAGGCGCATGCCTGCGAAACAGCTCTCGGCCTCGTGAGCGGTGAAGAGACCCGCGAGGAGCTGCGCAGGCAGCGCGACGAGTCTTGGGGCAAACTCCCCCCCCGCATGCAGAGCGCACTGCTGACCTGGCCCGAGACGGCGGCGAATTACAGGGGCGACATGTTCCGCTACGCGGTTCGCGGGAAGACCTTCGAGGTGCCGACGCACACGGTTTCGCTCTCGGGGCTTAAGATTCCGCGCGTCGCGATTCCCGACACCGAAGATTACGCGGCGCTCGTGAAGTTCATGCGCGAAGAAAATGTGCCGGGCTCGTTCCCCTTCACTGCCGGCGTCTTCCCGTTCAGACGCGCCGATGAGGACCCCAAGCGTCAGTTCGCCGGAGAAGGCGGGCCGAAGCGCACCAACAAACGGTTCCACTTCCTGACCGCGAACGATCCGGCCAAGCGCCTGTCGACGGCGTTCGACAGCGTCACCCTTTACGGCCAGGACCCGCAGGAACGTCCCGACGTGTTCGGCAAGGTCGGCGAAAGCGGCGTCAGCATCGCCACGATCGAGGACATGCGCGACCTCTTCTCGGGCTTCGATCTGTGCGATCCGAACACAAGCGTCAGCATGACCATCAACGGCCCGGCTCCGATCATGCTCGCGTTCTACATGTCGAACGCCATCGCTCAGCAGATCTCGAAGGCCGAAACGGCGAAAGGCTCGCCCCTGACCCCGGAAGAAGCCGCCAGGGTCCGCGCCGACACGCTGAAGACCGTTCGTGGAACGGTCCAGGCCGACATTCTGAAGGAAGACCAGGCGCAGAACACCTGCATTTTTTCGATCGACTTCGCGCTCAAGATGCTCGGCGACATCCAGGAGTTTTTCATCAGAAACGAAGTCAGGAACTATTATTCGATAAGCATCTCCGGCTATCATATCGCCGAGGCCGGCGCGAACCCGATTTCGCAGCTCGCGTTCACCCTGGCGAACGGCTTTTCGTTCGTAGAGTATTATCTGAGCCGCGGCATGAAGATCGACGACTTCGCTCCGAACCTTTCGTTCTTCTTCAGCAACGGCATGGATCCAGAATACTCGGTCATCGGCCGCGTCGCGCGGCGCATTTGGGCAATCGCCATGCGTAACCGCTATCACGCGAACGAGCGGTCCCAGAAGCTGAAATATCATTGCCAGACGAGCGGCCGCTCCCTGCACGCCCAGGAGATCCAGTTCAACGACATCCGCACCACGCTCCAGGCGCTTCTCGCCGTGAACGAGAACGCCAACTCGCTTCACACGAACGCTTACGATGAGGCGATCACGACGCCGACCGAGGAGAGCGTGCGCCGCAGCATGGCGATCCAGCTCATCATCAACCGCGAGTACGGCATGGCCAAGAACGAGAACCCGACCCAGGGCAGCTACTTCGTCGAGTGGCTGACCGACGAAGTCGAGAAGGCCGTTCTCGCCGAGTTCGACCGCATCAACTCGCGCGGCGGCGTCCTGGGCGCGATGGAAACCCAGTATCAGCGCGCGAAGATCCAGGATGAGAGCATGCACTACGAGATGCTCAAGCACACCGGCGAGCTGCCGATCATCGGCGTGAACACCTATCTGAACCCGCAACAGGACGAGCTTGGCGGGAAAGTCGAGATCCAGCTCGCCCGCGCGACGGCAGACGAGAAGAGCGAACAGCTCGGCCGCATCGACGGCTTCAAGCGCAAGCACGCGAAGAAGTGCGACGAAGCCCTCAACCGCCTGCGCGACGTCGTCCTCGCTGGCGGGAACATTTTCGAGGAGCTGTTGTATACCGTCAAATATGCATCGCTCGGACAGATCACCGAGACGCTGTTCACCGTCGGCGGCCAGTACCGACGTTCGGTTTGAGAAGCCTGCCGGACATGCCGAAGATCACCTTTCTGACGGCCCTCGAAGGCAACCGCCAGCGGCTCGACGGCGGAG
>JAKJFL010000276.1:0-5074 GCA_022704935.1 Candidatus Rifleibacteriota bacterium | reverse complement strand
GGCCTGAGCGACTCGGTCGAACAGGAGTTCTCGAACGAGCTTCACCGCCGCCTGACCGAGCCGCTGGACCGCTGGGCCGACGAGGTCGAGTCGCTGCGCGCCTGATTTGCTCTTGAACGGCGTTCCGCCCTATAATGCGATTCAGATAACGACCCCGGAGGCCGCAACATGACGTCTGCTTTCCGTTCTCGCCCCCCCGTTCCCTGCACGATCCAGCCCCGCCCACGGCAGTTTTGCCTCATTCCGGCAATGCTGCTGTTCGCCCTTCTCTTCACCGGGTTCACGGCACGGGCATCGGATATCGATTTCGGCCTTCCCCTCTTCAATCTCGAGGAGATCCGCCTCGAAAAGACGAAGGCGCCTGATTTCAATCTCTCGCTTCTCAAGAAGTATCTCGCGGAGCACCAGAAGACCCCACTCGCCCAGCTTCACGCGATGGCCCAGTGGGTGACGCTGATGAAGATGTCGGACACCCCGCGCACGGCCGAACTCGAAAAACTCGTTCTCAAACAGCTCGCCACCGATAAGTTCAGCGACGAGAACAAGGCGGAAGGGCTCCGCTACCTTTTCCTCAACGGCCTTCTGACCGCTGCCGACAGGGAGCCCGACCCGAAGAACGTCCGCGACCACGCCTTCGAAGAGCTCCTGCTGAAAGCGGAAGAGCCGTTCGAACGCACCCCCGAGTATCACCTGATCAAGGGCATCCTGTTCCAGCTGCTCCGCAGCCGGCCCAACAATTACTTCGGCCCGATGAAGCCCTTCGAGGACCTCAAGCGCGCCGCCGCCCTCGCCCCATCCGATCCGCATTTCTACTACGTTCTCGGCCAGGCGTTCCGCCTCATGGGAAGCGAGGAGCCGTCGCTGTTTCTCGCGATCGCCTCGCTCGAGAAGGCATCTTCGCTCGCCCCCGGCAACCCCAAGCTCCAGAACACGCTTCTCGGAATCTACATGAGCTTGCACGAAGGCTACAAGAGCCAGGCGAAGGATGAACCTTTCTGGCTCCAGGAGGCGGTGTACAAGAAAATTCTCACCCTCTCGCCCAACAATCCGCACGCCCTGAACAATCTGGGTTTCCTGTATGCCGAATACGGCGTTCACCGGGAACTCGCCCAGTCGCTGGTCCAGCGCGCAGTCGACCAGATGCCCGACAATCCCGGCTTCCGCGACAGCCTCGGTTGGGCAGCCTTCAAGAATAGCCAGACGGAAAAGGCGATCCAGGAGCTCGAGAAAGCCGTCGCCATGTCGCCCGACGTCTACGAGCCGCACTACCATCTCGGCACGGTGTATTACGTCTCGAAGCAGTATGAGAAGGCGATTCCGATCTACGAAAAGGCGATCATCCTGCGACCGACCTCGGCCGAGGCATTGAATAACTATGCCTATCTTTTGACCGAACTCGACCGCGACCTCGACAAGGCCGAAAAAATGGCCGCCCGCGCCGTCAAGATCGAGCCCAACAACGCCTCGTATCTCGATACATATGGTTGGGCGCTGTTCAGGCAGGGAAACGCGAGCGAAGGGCTCCGGCTGCTCCAGAGGGCGGCGGCCCTGGCCCCTGACGTCGGCGAGATCCTGATGCACCTCGGGAAGGTGCACCTCCAGCTCGCCCAGTTCGAGACCGCGATCGAGTATTTCCGGCAGGCGATCAAGGCCGATCCCTACCTCGAGAACATGCAGCGCGACCTGTATCTGGCGATCGTTCTGCGCGCCCAGTACCGCGCCGTGGCCGAGTATCACGGCCAGTTCGGAGCCAAGGCTTCACCGGTGCACCTGAGCCGGATCCTCCTCCAGCTCGTCCGTATCTTCCAGGAAGAAGGAATGTTCGACCGGGCCATCGAGATGACACGGCTCTGCGAGCGCCTCAAGCGCGGCAACGTCGACCTGTCGAAACCCCTGTTCGACTACTACACGATCGAACTCGCGACCGCGACCGAGGCCGTGACGGCCACGCCCACAGAGAGCCTCCCACAGGCCGCCGGCGAAGAAGACTCCACCGGAGAAAACATCATCTTCCAGGACCCGGATGACCTCGACAGCATGGAGCCGGGGGCAGAAGGAGCGGACGCCTCGGAAACGGCACTCGCCGAAGGAGCGGAGGGCGGCCTCGAGCCGGTGTTCCCCACCGTCGCGTCGGTTCCGCTCGCCCTGAATTTCGGGCCGGCGGCCGCATCGTTCGCGGCGGACCAGCTGCTCGCCTTCCCCGAATTCGGCAAGCTGTCCGTTTCGCTGTTCGTCAAGCGTCTGAGGAGGCCCGGCTCGAATTCCATCCTGATGATCGAGTATCCCGGCCTGGAGAAACGCAAGGCTCTCGTCACGGCCGGCACTCATCTCTCCCTCATCGGGTGCCGCATCTCCTCGGAATCGGTATCGATAGCGGGTTTCCCCGCTCTCCGTACCAAGCTGCTTCACCAGCAGCTCTGGCTCGTCCACGCGGGCAACGCTCTGCTGGTCGGAATGGGCTGCGAACCTTCCGCGGAAGAGCTTTCCCTGCTGATGGGCATGTTCCCCTACAAAGCGGACATTCTTTCGGGAATTTTCATCGACTGGCGGCTCTGGGAAGCGGAAATCCCCTTCTTCCTTCGCCCCTGGGTGAAGAACCCCCTTCGGCCCTTTCTGGCGCTGTATGCCCGCCACCGACTCGAAGGCAACAACGTCACCGAAGTGCTGCAGCAGCTCCCGTCGGGGCCGGTGCAGCAGAAACAGATGAAGGAAATCGCGGACCAGCTGTTCGCGTTCAAGCGGAAGATGCTCGAATGGAATATTCCCGTCGAGGTCAGGGTCAGCGCCAACGACGGGTGTGTCGAAATGGAAGCGACCTTCGGCAGGTTCATTCCCCGAATACGGGAGTATATCGAATCCTCCAGCCCCGTTTTCTGGTTCCTCCAGCCGCGTTTCCAGACCTTGAAATGTTTCGCGCGCAGATTTTTCTTCGGCCGGACGCCGGCGGATCTCGCAAAGATCTGCCCAGACGGCGGAACGGTGACCATCGACGGACCGTCCGGCGAGCTTCTCTGCTCGAAGCATCCTGCGCAGGGCCTGTTCCCCATGCTCGCCGGTGGCACCGAGCGGTGTCTTTACACCAGAGAACGGATCAAGGCAATCATCGCGATGATCACAGCGCGAGTGAAACCAGGCTTTCAGAAAGAGGGGTTGATAAATAAGATTCTGATGATGTACAATATGAGTTCCTGCCCTGCTGGCGGGAAGTATACGCTGAACGCGGACGGATCGATCGGGTGCAGCGAACACCCGGCCTCGACCGGCCGTAATCCATAATCGAAGGCATCAGGAGGAACCCGCATGCCGGCCATCAACATCCAGGACACCATTCTCCAGGCATTGAAGAAGCGCGCTGAACCCGTCAAGATCTTCCTGATGAAGGGTTTTCAGATTCAGGGAACGGTTCTCGATTTCGATACGTTCGTCATTCTGCTCGAAGCCGAAGGCAAGCGGCAGCTTATCTACAAGCACGCCGTTTCCACCATTCAGCTGCCTGACGATTTCGTGATGCCCCACGCCGAGGCCTGATCGCCGGCGGCAGGGCCCCGGTCGAAACCGGCTCCATCGTATTGTGGTTAAAACACCCCGGTGTGGTATACACCGGGGTGTTTTCTTCCCCAGTCATGGTTCTCCCAGTGAGCAGGATTTGCACACTGCCGCGACAGGAGTGTTGATTTTTTTTGCATCAGCCTCTGCCGCAGGCCGCCAATGACCACATTTTTGGCACTTTTCCCCGGAAAACACCTGGCACAAAGCTTGCGTTATATAGAGTCGAGCACTGAACGATCTTTCGTCAGTTGTCTTCAATCATTCCTTTCCTTGATTGAGCTGCATGCAAATGCAGCTTTTTTTTTGCCCGGCATGTTCCATGGTATACATGAATATCTGAACGAACGGACGGATCGATTCATGCGCAACACTCTCACTCGTTCCCTCCTCATCGCAGGGCAGATCGCCCTGGGAATTCTTCTGACGATGGTCGCTCCGGCAACCGAAGCCCTGTCGATTCCGGCCCTCTGCTATCATCAGGTCAGGCCTGGCGCGACCGGGCAGTTCGAGCTGACCCCTGAGACATTTCGGGAACAACTCGGCATCCTGAAGGCGCAGGGCTATCAAAGTCTCTCATCGGCCGAGCTGCTGACCATCCTGGCCTCGGGCACGGTGCCAACGAAGCGCTCGATCGTGCTTTCCTTCGATGACGGGTATGCCTCGGTCTACGATTACGCCTTTCCAATCATGAAGGAAATGGGCTTCACCGGCATCGCCTGCATCTACCCGCAGTTCATCGGGGCAGGCAGCGCCATGACCTGGGACCAGCTCCGCGAACTCGCTTCGGAGGGCTGGTCGATCGAGTCCCACTCGATGAGCCACTCGAACCTCGCGACGGGCTACGGCACGCCGGCGTATGCAAAGATGCTCGAACACGAGATCGCTGGCTCGCGCGGCCTGATCGAGAAACAGCTCGGCGTCCCCGTGAAGTTCATGGTCTGGCCGTATGGCATCTATACCGAACAGGCGGAACAGGCCGCGCGCGATTCCGGATATGCCGGCGCGATGACCGTCGACGGAGGCGCAAATTATCCCGGCCTCGACCCGTTCCGCATCAAGCGCCAGGTGGTGTATCGCAGCGACACGCGGGAAAAGTTCCTGATCCGGCTCGGCATGGCCGCCGTCGACGTTACCGACCAGCACCCGCGACCCGGCGAGGTTCTCACCACCCTCGCGACCGTCGGTTGCAGACTTCCGGCCCTCGCCGACTACTCGCCCGATACCTATGTCCTGAACGTGAAAGCCACCGGCGGCAGCCTCGAGTTCCGGTTCGACCCCGCAACCCGCGAAGTGCAGGCCCGGCCAAAGGGGCCCCTCAAGCCGGGCCACCGGTTCATCGACGTCTACCTTCGCGACAAGCGCACCGGCATCACCGCCCAGCACGGCTGGCTGTTCACGATCAGGAATTGAATGGTTTCCGTCTGCAATGCAGGGGCGTGTTTCAAAACCACCTCTGCAGACCACGTATTGGTGGAAAAGCCCCGGCAACCCGAATATATTTATAGATATATATCGTTATATTCGC